>JBJMGN010000289.1:0-10771 GCA_045807885.1 Pyrinomonadaceae bacterium
CGTGCGGCCCGAACCGTCTTCAGCACGTCCACCGAAAAACCTTCGTCCCCGGCTGCTATCTGAAGCGTCGCTTTCCCGGCAAGTTTTTCTATCGTCGAGTTCAGCGAATCGATCAGCGTCCGGTTCGTCGTCCTGACCGCAAAGAAAACCGCCACCCCGAGCGCGATACCGAGAACCGTGAGGGTTAATCGCAGCTTGTGCCGCGCCCATTGCCGTCCTGTCACCAGTTTCAGGCCGCTATTCATCACTGTTATTGGTGGAAACTATCTTGCCGTCGAGCATCGTAAACTGCCGCTCGCAATGCGCGGCGGCCGAGCGGTTGTGTGTTACAAGCACCACGGTCGTCGAATATTCGTCGTGAAGTTCGTCGAGCAAGGCAATGATGCCCGCGCCGGTTTGTGAGTCCAGGTTTCCGGTCGGCTCATCTGCAAGGAGCACTGGCGGGTTAAACACCAGCGATCGCGCGATCGCGATGCGCTGCCGCTCGCCGCCGGAAAGCTCGTCAGGCCGGTGCGTTAGCCTTTCCGTCAGCCCTACGCGTTCCAGCAGTTCGATCGCCCGCTTATTCGCCGCCCGGCGACGCTGTCCGTCCAGCCGCAGCGGCAGCGAGACATTCTCCGTAGCCGTAAGGGTCGGGAGCAGGTTAAAGGTTTGAAAGATGAGCCCGATCTTTTTGCGCCGCATCAGCGTTAGGTCATTGTCGTTCATCTCGCTAAGCGGCCGCTCTTCAAAATAGATCGTGCCCTTTGTCGGTTCGTCGAGACCCGAGATCAGGTTCAAAAGTGTCGATTTTCCCGAACCCGAAGGTCCCATTATCGCGACCCGTTCGCCTCGCGCGATATCAAGGTCTATCGTGTCGAGCGCAACCACGCGGTCGTCGGTCTCGTAGCGCTTCGTAACACCGTCAAATCTGATAATTCGATCCATTAAACGTCCGCTTTTTGTGGATGCCTCGGCCGGCGAATGCGTGATAGAGTTTTGGTTAATATAAGGATAAAAAATGCGAAAAGCAAAAAATCCGACGTTTTGCTTGCCTATGAAACGAAAGCTCGCCTTCTTGTTCTTCGCTCTTACGCTTGCCTCCTGCGCGGGTTCCGCGAATAACAGTAACGATCCTGCTAAATCTCAGCGGCCAACGAACGGCGAGCGCGGCGATGAGATCGTTGCCGAATATCTGCGCCGCGATGCAGCGCCCCTGAGGCGCACGCACGTTCGCTTCACAATCACATCCGAAGACGGATCCGTAAAAGTTTACGAGCTCGACAGCTGGAGGAAACAGGCTGATGACGAGACTTCGACACTGACGCAGATCGTCAAGCCTGCTGAAGAGAGCGATCTCGCAACATTAACTGTCGAATCAGCCAATAAGCCGACGGTCGTCACGACCTATGCATCATCGATGCAGGATTTTCGCGAGACCGATACTAACAAGATGTTCTTCGGCGGCATCACCGCGGGTGAGCTTCTAGGGGAATGGGGAAAGTTCGATTTTCGGCTTTTGAAAGAAGAAACTGCGGGCGACCATCAGCAGTACCAGCTTGAGGGTAATCTAAAGAAAGGAGCGAAGGGCACGGTTGCCCGCATGGAAGTCGCAATGCGTGCGGACAATTGTGTTCCCGTGCAGCTTCGCCTGTTCGACTCGACGGATAGGCAGATACGCACTTTCGACATCACCGATTTCAAGACCGACGATCACGGCGCATACGCGTCGAAAACGATCGTCGATAACCCGATCTACAAAACAAAGACCGAGATCGAGATCCTCAGCCGCGAGTTTCCCACTTCGGTCGATCCGTCATTCTTCACCCGCGAAAAACTAAAAGCGATCGCTGCGAGGGCCAAATGAGCATTGTTCACATGGTGATGTGGAAATATCGTGCGGAAACGGATGCTGTCATACGCGAGGACCACATTTCGAAACTGCGCGCTCTGCCATCGTTGTTTTCGGATATTCTCGAATTCGAAGTCGGCGCCGATGTTCTAAAACTCGACCGATCGTTCGATACGGGACTCTATTCGCGGTTCGCTGATCTGGCGGCATTGGAGGCGTATACTATTCATCCCGAGCATCAAAAGGTTGCCGCCTTCGGCCGCGAGATCGCGGAAAAAGTCATCTCCGTCGATTTCGAATCCCCAAGCTGAGCCTGCCCGCGGTGGCGGTGCGATAGGAACGCGATGAGAGTATAGCTTCAGTTTTTACAGGCGGGAGTTTCCAAATCCACCGACTGTGATTCTTCAACCCGAAAAAAAATGGCCCTCGCTGGAAGAGCCAAAATGAGAAAGGTATTTTCTTAAACCCTAAAGCTTTCGAGGCGCGAATAGTTTATCGTCGATCGGTACGTTATTTTTGATCGACTTAAATGTCGTAACGACATCGCCGTTGCCGGCGGTATTATTGACGACCATAAAGGGCAGCAGCACGCCATCAACTTCGCGATAATCCTTGTAGGTGACGGTGTATGGCGTTTGCTGTGCGCTGGTGCTTGAGGCGATCGAGCCTTCGCGTTTAAGAAGGCGAAACGTGGTCGTCGAATAGTATTCGGTGAACTTCGTTCCTTTTTCAGGTTCGAATTCGACAACATATGTGTCTTCAAGCCCGGTCTTTGCAATTCGAGGAACCTTGATCGATTTATACTTCGTTTTCCAGTCGAGCATGCCGTAAAAATCGGCACCCAGTTTTGCGTCGTCGAGCCGTTTACCGGCCAGCTTTTCAACCGGCGCAAAAGTGTAAGCCTCTTCGCCGTTTGTACCGTCAAAAAATTCCCAGCCCTTTGCTATCTCCTTACCGAGCGCGAACATCGTCGTTTCGGTCGCAGAACGATTTGGAGCCTCGCTCCAGATGGTTACCTCGGCTTTTACGCCCTGCTGCTCAAGATTCATCGATGCCTTCATCACGCGCGAATGAATTTTGCGCCAATTTGCCTCGCCACCGCTCGCCGCAAGAACCTTTGCGTAAAGCTCGTCGACCGTGATCGGTGCTTTCGCGTTTGCGTCGGCAGATATCGGCGCTAGTTCAAGCTCACCTTCCGGCTGCGCCAAAACGATCGCGCTTACTTTTCCGGTATCGCTTCGCTTTACCTTGAGCAAATAACCCTCAGGAAGCGGCGTTGGTTTGAAGACATCTTTTGAGTTTTCAACCAGCGTGTAAGGCTGCTGCCCGGGAACCACAAGCTGCACTTTGCCGTCTGTTTCTTTGACTTCCAGCTCAAGGGGAGTTGTCGAAGCGCGATATTTACCGATCAGTTCCTTCGCGGCGTCCGACGCTTTCGGTTCCGCTGAAGCAGTGCCGATCCGCGACAAAGTGTAATTCCCCTGAGGCTGCTCCAGGTAAAGTTCTTTGTCCTTGAACGTCGCGAAATAGCCGTCGGCTTCGGCAAATTTGTATTTTCGCCCCGAAACATTAACGAGCGTGAAGGTCGGCTGTCCGGGAACCGACATCGTGAGTTTGCCTTCTTTGAACTGAACGTCAATGTCGACACCGGCTTCTTCGAGTTTGTAGATGCCGGCTTCTTTTTCAGGACCGGCGGACGCCGTCGTATCGGCACCTGGCGCGTCCGGCTTGCCAAGAATATTTTCCCAAACGATCGGCATCAGCTCGCCACCGAGCGGCGAGGCCGAAACATTTGTCAGCATCACGAAACCGAGTTTCTTTTCCGGTATCATCGCGACCATCGAATTGAAACCATCGATGTTGCCGCCGTGCTGGACGACCGTCAGGCCATTCCATTTTTGGATGAACCAACCAAGGCCGTAACTGGACGAACCGTTCGCGGCGATCTTCATCTGCGGCTTGATCCACTCGGCGTAATTCTTTTCGCTGACCAAGCGTTTGCCATCGGGCGTGGCACCACCGTTCATCACGAAACGGATCCATTGCGCCATGTCGTTCGCTGAAGAATTGATCGAGCCTGCCGGTCCTACCTGATCGATATTTCGATATGGCAATTTCGTTGTTTCTTTAGTGTCGAAGTTGTAGGCGTAGCCGAGAGAGCGGTCCTTCGCTTTTTGCATATCCGTGATCGACATGTTGCTGTTCGTCATGCCTAGGGGCTTGAATATGCGCTCAGGAACGAATTTTTCCCACGGCTGTTTCTGTGCAACCGCGACGACCTCACCCGCGGCCGTGAACATCAGATTTTGATAACCAAACTTCTCATGCAGCTTTCCGATCGGCTTTGCTTCACCGGCGACGCGGATAAGTTCCTGACGCGTGAGTTTGCCGGTAAGCATAGCGATGTCGGTCCGATTAAGGCCAGACGAATGTGTCATCAGGTCAAGAATCGTCATGTTCTTGTCTGTATCAGGGTCGGCCATCTTGAAATACGGAAGCACGGTTTTTGGCGACGCGTCGAGCGAGATCTTGCCCTCGTCTGCGGTCATTAGAACCGTTAGGGCAGTAAACGCCTTTGAGGCGGAGCCGATCGCAAACTGCGTATCAGTTGTGACCGGAACCTTGTTTTCAAAGTCCTTGTAACCCAAACCTTTCGCGTAGATGATCTTGTCGTCCTTGACGATCACGAGGGACATTCCGGGAATGCCGAGTTCTTTTCGGCGGGCATCCGTCTTTTGCTCGATCGCTGCCAGTCCCTTTTCGTACTGGCTGCTCGCGGCAACGGCCGCTTGGGCGTAGCCCACGGATGGGATGGCCGTAAAGGCCATCGAAAACAAGAGGGCAAAGACAAGAAGGTGACGTGCAATAAGCTTGGGATTCATAAAAATTACTCCGATAAAATTCTTTTCAGTGGATTAATTCGATAATACGGTACGAAACGCTTTAATGTTCGACGTAATCGCGAACATTCTAAAACATTTTGTTAACAAAAAGCGTTTTCGTGGCGTCTTTATTCCTTACAGCGAATTAAATCCGGATAAAAACTTTCAAAAGGTGATACGTATGAAAATGATCTTCCACTTTTTTGTGGCTCTGGTATTTCTTACGATCGGTTTTGCGAGGGTCGCCGCCCAAACGTCCTCAGTAGAGCAAAAGGAAGGCGACCTGCGCTGGCAACCCTACAAGATAGCTGTCGAGGGCAAGTCGGTCGATGGCGAATTGGGCCGATTGGCTGTTAGGGAAAATCGCGAAAAGCCGAATTCGCGCCTTATCGAAGTCGCATTCGTTCGCTTGAAAAGCACGGCCGAGAAACCGGGCTTTCCCGTGATCTATCTTGATGGAGGGCCGGGTTCGTCGCCCCTTGGCTTGGCTCGCGTGCCGGAGTACATGGCAGCGTTTCAAAAACTTCGCGAAGTCGGGGATGTGATCTTGCTTGATCAACGCGGTATAGGACTCTCAAAACCAAACCTGACGCGCGCAACTCCGCAATCGCTCCCGATCGATATTTTTGCAAACAAAGAAAAAGCTCAGGCCGAATACACGAGACGTTTTCGCGAGGCGGCTGAATACTTTCGTTCCCAGGGCGTCGATCTTTCCGGCTACAACAGCCGTGAGAGCGCACACGATGTCGACGATATTCGAAAGGCTCTCGGCGCAGCTAAAATGAACCTGGTCGGTTTTAGTTATGGAACACATCTTACGTTCGCCTGCCTTCGTTATCACAGCCAGACGATAAATCGGGCAGCGGTTTTTGGCAGCGAAGGGCCGAACCATACCGAAAAGCTGCCGAGTACGTCGGACGAAGCGGTCCGGCGTTTAGCGCGAATCGTGGCTACCAACCCCGAGATCGGTCCCAAGATGCCCGACCTGTATGCAACGTTGAAACGAGTGCTCGAAAAATTTGCAAAAGAGCCGGCAAAGGTGACCGTGACCGATCGCAAAACCGGTCAGCCGGTTGAATTGCTGATCGACGATGATGGACTCAGGTTTCTGATCAGGATCGATCTTGGCGACACGAATGATCTGCCGATATTTCCAGCATGGTTCTATTCGATGGACAATGGCGACTATTCGATTCTCTCGCGTTTTGCCGAGCGTCGATATAACCAATTTGGTGCCGGTGCCCCGGTTATGACAGTTCTCGTCGATAACGCCTCAGGAGCGTCCGCCGACAGGAAAAAGAAGATAGAAAAAGAAGACAAAACAGCTATCTTGGGAAATATCGTCAATTTTCCGTCGTTTGAAATTCCCGGCATTACAGATGGAATGGATCTCGGCGACGAGTATCGCAGACCGCTCAAAACGGGCGTGCCGACGTTATTTGTTAGCGGCGATCTGGACAACAACACTCAGCCGTTTCAAGCGGACGAAATTCGCAAGACATTCAAAACAAGTACACACATCATCATTGGAAATGCCGGTCACGAAAGCACGTTCGTCGTTCCGCAGATACAGCAGATGATGGCCGATTTTCTGAACGGCAAAGATGTTGCCACTTTCAAATTCAGCCATCCGCCGCTTAAATTCTTGCCGCTTCCCGAATCGAAACGGCAATAAACGTTCTGATTCTCAACGTTCCGGTTTAGAATTAGGATCGAATGCAAATTCTCAACGACGGTGCGTATTCGATATCTGACAATGTCGACATCCCGGGCGAAGGCATTTCACAGTTTGTTTTCTGCGGCGGATGGCTGCTCGAGATAATGGACATCCGATCCGGCGAATTCTATTTCTTTCGCGACGGCGAAGCCGTTCGCCCTCGCACAAAGCGATTTGGAAATTTTTACCCGCCCTTTTCAATAATTAGCCCCTACGTAAATTACCTGAAGGGAAAAGTTCAGGGAGTGGGTGCGATCGGCCAGCTCGATGGACTTCCGAAACACCCGATCACTTTCGAAACCGATTTTCGCGGTGAATTTGTTTCTGCCATGCAGGCATCGTCAATTATTTCAAACGCAAAGAACATTCGCTCGATCGAGATCAATTCCGATCCGTCGCTCTTGACGCTCCGGGCAAAACGGCTGATCGATGAAAATTACAAGATCTATCCTTCGATCTCACGGGTTGCGGCGCGGGTCAGGGTCTCACACGAACATCTCACACGACAGTTCAAGCGCGATCTTCAAATGACCCCAAGCAAATATCTGCACCATCTGCGTGTTGCTGACGCGACCTTCCGCTTGTCTATGGGGGAAGAGATCGTCGATATTTCGCAGGATGTCGGCTACAACGACCTTAGCCGCTTTTATAAACAGTTTCGAAAAAAGACCGCTACTTCGCCCGGGGTGTGCCGCACAATTCTAGGCCCCCGCGCGTGAATCAATATCAAAAAACGCCAAGACGAGCACAAACTCCAACAATTACAATTGCGATAGGTTGGAGGCAAAACTATGCGAAAGGTAATTTACGGTGGTGCGACGAGTCTTGACCAATACCTCGCCCGAGAGGATGGCGCGGTCGATTGGCTGATCCATGATAACGAAGCGATGGAGATAATGCGCGACATGTGGCCCCGGTTCGACGCGATGGTCATGGGAAGTAAGACGTGGACCACCTCTATTGAAAACTTTTCGGAAGAAGATCTCGAAAAAGCCAGGAAGATGAGTGCCGGAATGCGGACGATCGTATTTTCGCGATCGCTCGAACCGGGCAAGCGGCACGGCGCTGAGTTTTTAAACGCCGATGCGGCGGAGTTTGTAAGCAACATGAAGCGCGAAAAGGGGAAGGACATAATGGTCATGGGCGGCGGCGAGCTGGCGCGGTCACTTTTCGAAGCAGGCGTGATAGACGAAGTAGGATTTAATATTCACCCGGTTCTGCTCGGCGGCGGAATCCCGGCGTTCCATAAGATGTCGGGCCAGATTGATCTTGAGCTTACCGAGTGCAGAGCGATGGAGAGCGGCTGCGTGTATGTTTATTATAAGGTGAAAAAAGCGGCGGCCCGCAAGAAGTAATGGCGACATATTGACTATGTTAAATTGAGTGTTACGCCCCCGACTGACGTGCGGGCGTCTGCAAAATATGCTCGAAACCGACCTCTCGATAACGGCCGAGATCAAGCTCTATTACGACGTTTTTGTCCCCGAAAATTTAAACGCTCCCGCGCCGCTGCTTATCGCGGTTCATGGTTATGGCGCGCATAAGCGTTACATGATGCGTGAGGCTCGGGCCGTTGCTCCGGAAAATTTCGTGATCGCTTCGGTCCAGGGCCCCCATCACCATTACCGCCCGACCACTGACGGCTACCGGGTCGGTTTCGGTTGGCTGTCCGAGCACAACTCTGCGGAATATGTTTCCCTGCATCATGACTTCCTTCTTCGCGTGATCGACAAACTGGAAAGCGAGAATCTGATCGACCGCGAACGAATATTTCTCTATGGCTTTTCACAAGCGTGCGCGCTGAACTTTCGGTTTGCATTCACGCATCCAGAAGTTTTGGCCGGTATCATCGGCGTCTGCGGCGGCATACCCGGCGATCTGGACGAAAACCCGGTTTACAAACCATTCGATGCTAAGACGTTATATCTGTATGGTGACGACGACGAATTTTATACGCAGGAGAAGTTCACGGGATTCGATGCAAAGCTACGCTTGATGCTGCCGAATTATGAATCGAAGCATTACGTCGCCAAGCACGAAATAACTGAAAAAATGCGTGAGGACATTAAACAATTTCTCGCAGAATCTAATTAGATGAGCTTCGTCCGCCTAATCTCGACAACACCTTGCAGGCTCGACGGCAAAGTGATCTGCGGACTATCCAAACCCGCATCGTTTTTGGAAATTGTGGCTTGCAGTTCACTCGATTAAAGGTCTCTCAGCAAGGTCAGCGGCCCGTAAAGCACAACACTGACGCGCCGGCTTGTGCCATCCGAGACCGGGACAACGAACAATCGCTCGATCCTGCGCTCTCCGACCTTGAAATATAGATCGACGGCGGTTTCAAGTAAGGTCAGTTTCGAACTTGTCGCGGACAGCGGAGCCTGTTTTGTTGTGAAATCGACCCGGTGTTCCGAAAGGTCGATCTTCTCGGTCGCGATTTCGGTAAGCGATTTTGTCAGGCTCAAAGGGCCGCGGACCCGAACACGTGCTGGGATCGCGGTTTGCGAATATATTTCATAACCGTCCGGCAACTTGCCTACGGTTTCGATCTGCACGGGAACTTCCTTTTCTTCTACCGCTTCTAACCGCACCGCCATTCGGGCAGGCGTGATCTCATCAAGCCTTACGCCAAGGGGCAACTGCAGCTGCACATTTTCCGGTGTTAGGTTTACGACGCGGTCGCCCGGCAGTACCGAAGTGAGGTCAACCGAGGCAATAAGATCGTTCTTATTGATCTGCGCTATCTTTCGGTTATCGCCGCTGATGATCACGTCGATCTCTGAGATAGGCGAATTCGTAACGTCGGCGTCGCTTGAAAACCGCAGCGAAAGCGGGATGCCAGTGAGGCGCGTCGTTGTCGGTGTGCTAAGGCCCGTAACGCCAAGCCACAGGGCGAGTGTTACGGCAAGCGCGACCAGCTTCGTTAGCCAATCTTCAAAGAAGATCTTGCGGACGATGTGCTTGAAAAATAATGTGCGTTGCGGGTTGCTCACGTTTATCCGATAGTTATCTCGCTCTCAGTTTCGCTCATCGTTTTCGTCGGCTCACGTTTCTGAACGACGATCGGGATCTCCATTGCATCGAGCAGCAGCTTTCTCAGCGCGTTGGTGTCGAGATTTCGATGTACGTTGCCGCCTTCGACATAGGTGATCAGTCCGGTCTCTTCCGAAACGACTATCGCGATGGCGTCGGTTCCCTCGGTAATGCCGATCGCCGCGCGATGACGCGTTCCAAGATCGCGTGAGATCTCAGGGTTTTTCGTTAGAGGCAGGAAAACTGAGGCGGCTGCGATGCGCTCGTTCTGTATCACAATGGCACCATCGTGCAGCGGTGTCGAAGGATTAAATATCGTGACGAGCAGGTCGTAGCTAATAGCCGCATCAAGCTGCACGCCCGCGTCAACGAAGTTCCGCAAACCGACATTGCGTTCGATCACGATCAACCCGCCGGTTTTTTCCGTCGAAAGCGTTGTGACAGCAAGAACGATCTCGTCGAAAATGCTGCCGCCAAATTGCGCACGGTGCCGTTTCAGGATCGGAAAGCGAAGTCGATTCGCGAAATAGATCAGTGCCTGCCGGATCTCCGATTGGAACAGAACGATGATCGCGAATCCGACGTAAAAAACCGCGGATCGCAGTACGAATTCCAGAGTTGCAAGGTCCTGCGCGACCGCCAGCCAGTAAAGCAGCGCGATCAGTACGATTCCAACCATCGTCGGTACTGCCCGCGTTCCCCGAAGCAGCTTTAGAACTACATAAACAATGATGAAAACCAGCGCGATATCAAGCAGATTTCGCAGCGTGCTCATCGACCAAATGTAGTCTAACCACCTCATCGAATTAAAAGTCAGCGCTTTAGAATATCACATGCCGATAACGGCAAATGTCAGGGAAGTCTGGACGAATTGCCGCTTACAACCCCGACAAGATCGCCTTTGTGGTCTATTACGTAAACCGAACCGATTCCGTTCACTCTCGCCATTTCTCGCGCCTCGGCCAGTGAGGTACCGACCTCGACGAAATGGCCGGTATCGACCGGCCGCATTACTTCGCCGATCGTTTTGGAACGCCATTTTTCGCGGGGAACCTCTTTCATATCCGCGAGCATCAATACGCCTAAAAGGCGGCGGTCCACAGAAACGGCAAAGGCGCCTTGCCGATGCATCGGCAATACATTATCGACAAGATCGATGATCGTCGTTGCGGGCCGCAGGGTTACCGGCAGCATCATCGCGTTTTCGACATGTGTCCTTTCCAAACGTCGAACGTCGCGAATAATGCCTTTCGCCGAATCCCATAGGAAAATACCGACCAGCAAGGCCCAGAAACCTGTAAAGAA
>JBJMGN010000290.1:0-5314 GCA_045807885.1 Pyrinomonadaceae bacterium
AGAAAATCGTTCTCATCCACGGCTCCCAATGTTCTGAACATCTCATGGCCCCGAAATGGCGGCATCAGCATCAGCAGATCATGCTCGATCCGATGGCCTTTGGTCGAACGAATCTCGGTAGGCGTAACTTCCGAGATCGGGATGTCGTAAAGAACGTTAATACCATGTTTTGAAAACGCCTTTTCCAACTGCGCACTGAAATGAGCACCGCCGAATGCCGATTCAAGCGAACCGGGAAGAATGACTCGAATGTTCACATCTTCAGCGGCGATTTCCATTTCGAATCGCTTCGCTAATGCAAAAGCGGTCTCGAAAACGGCAACCGGCAGCCTGGAACCCGGGCAAAGCCCAACAACAATGTTTCTACCAGTGAAGTCCTTTACCGCTTTGCTAAAACGAAGTGCTGGATTTACCCCCAGCAAATGATGCGAATTTTCGAAGAATCCAGGTACGCGGTCAATTGCCAACTCTGGCCCGGTCGCAAGGACCAAAAAATCGTAACTCATGGTCCCGTTGTAATCGTCACCGACAATATCAACAGTGCAATCGTAACCGTCGATGCCGGTGACGTTACCCTTTACGAAGTGGATCTTCAGCTCGTTCAGTCTCGCCTCCAGGTCGAAGCGAACATCCCCGACCGAGTACGCGCCGAACGCAACCTGCACGAGTCCCGGATAAAACGTAAACATGTTGTTCGGGGCCACCAGCGTGATCTGGTGTTCGGTTCCCAAAGCGGCAGAGAGTATCTCCGCGGTCACCAACCCGCCAAAACCGCCGCCTGCGATCAATATCCTTGCCATTTTTTCGTCCCTCCCTGCTTCGAAAAGCAGTTTCACATCTAGGCACATTCGCAAGTGTTGTGCCAGCTTGAACACTCGGTTTCGGGCGAGATCATATTGACGAATGTGGAAAGTTTCGCGGTACGCGCGAAAACGCTCTCGGATAGAAACGGATATCGCGATTGTCGAACCGCACAACTCTGGTGTCTGGACGCAAAAGCAAAGGAACGCTGATTGCAACTGATGTCATTCTTACTGAAGGGATCATTTTCGATAAATCTGCGGTTTTTCACGAGGGCAAAATGGGTGACAAAAAGGTGACGACTGAATACAAGGAGCGCCAAATGCAGGCTTTTACGCTTGGTGTTTTGAACGACTTACAGGCGCTTGAAGCGATGCTCAATGCCGGAATCCTAGAAGAAGGCGTGCAAAGGATCGGTGCCGAACAGGAACTTTTTCTGGTCGACTCGGCGATGCGTCCGTCACCGACAGTGATGGAGATCATTGAAGAAGCTCGTGACGGTAGATTAACCACCGAGATCGGCCGCTTCAACTTGGAAGCAAATCTCACGCCACGCGAGTTTTCGGGAAATTGTTTGACAGAAATGGAGACCGAGCTCAACGAGGTGCTTGATGTCGTTCGGCGTGCCGGTTCGAAATTTGATGTTGCACCTGTGATGGCCGGAATTCTGCCGACGATCCAGCACTCCGACCTTAGCGAAGAAAACCTTACACCGCAGCCGCGATACCACGAGATCAACAGAGTTGTCACAAAGTTGCACGGCGAAAACCGTGTAGTCCAGATCAAGGGGCGCGATGAGCTGCAGCTGATACTGCAAAATACGTTTATCGAGTTTTCCAATACAAGCTTCCAAGTGCATCTTCAGGTCGGTGCGAGCGAATTCGCGAGCGCCTACAACTGGGCACAAGCCTTGGCAGCGCCGGTCCTTGCCGCCGCTGTCAACGCACCGCTTCTTTTGAACCGGCGTTTGTGGCACGAAACACGTATCGCACTTTTCCAACATGCGACCGATACCCGTTCGACCGTTCACCAAGCGCGAAGCCAGCCCCCGCGGGTAAATTTCGGGGAGAATTGGATGAACGATTCGATAATCGACATGCTGCGAGAGGATGCGATCCGTTTTCGAATGCTGCTTACTCAAGCCGTTGAGGAGGACTCGCTTGATGTCCTGAGGCGCGGCGGAATTCCAAAGTTATCTGCGTGGCGGCTTCATAATGGAACGATCTGGCGATGGAATCGAGCTTGTTACGGTGTCATCGACGGCAAGCCGGGCTTACGTGTGGAAGCCAGATTCCTTCCGGCGGGACCATCCGTTTTGGACGAGATCGCGAATGCAGCATTCTTCCTTGGGCTAATGATCGCAATGCCCTTGGAATACGGGGACGTTCGGCCGCACTTGGCTTTCGATGACGCCAGGAATAATTTCTTCAATGTTGCTCGGTACGGATTGAATTCGCAGATCGATGGGCTTGACGGACGAAACCGGCGCGTCGATCGGCTAATTATTGAAGAATTAGTTCCCAGGGCAAAAACTGGACTGCGAACGGCCGGGGTCGATGGGAGCGATGTTGAGCGCCTGATCGGGATCATTGAGGAGCGGGTCAAGATCGGTCGAACCGGGGCGAGGTGGATGCTTGATTCCCTAGATGCGATGGATAAAAGAGCAAAACCAAACGTTCGTATGCGAACGCTGACGGCGGCAATGAAAGCAAATCAGAAGTCCGGCGAACCTGTGCATAAATGGGAACTCGCAGAAATCCCCTCGGAGTCCGATTGGATCGATAACTATAAGACAGTAGAACAATTTATGGCGACCGACCTTTTTACTGTTAGGCCGGAAGATGTGATCAACCTGGCTGCAAGCCTTATGCATTGGCGCCATGTTCGCCATGTGCCGGTTGAAAACGATATGGGAGAGATCGTTGGATTAGTGTCTCATCGCGACCTGCTCGAGTTATTCGCTCTTGGCAAGATCGGTGCGGGGAAAGAGAAGACGGTCCGCGAAGTGATGAAGACCGAATTGTTCACGATCACGCCGGAAACGGAAACTTTGTCCGCGTTGGAGATCATGCGGTCCCAAAATATCGGCTGCCTACCCGTCCTTCGAGGTAAACAACTTGTCGGATTGATTACCGCCTACGACTTTCTTACGGTTTCGGCAAAGCTTTTTGAAGAAAAACTAACTTCGGTATCACAACTTCAGGGTTCGAAAGGCGGTGATTTACATGAATACAAAGCTAATGCAGCATAGATGGAGCTCACCGCTTATCTCATTCAGCAAAGCAAATCTGGGACGAACGAAGATGGTCTCGATATAGTCGATGTAGATGGGCGAACATCGATCCTCAGGTTTGAAGAGAATGCCCACTGAGTTTCAATTATTTCGATCTAGCGCGAATAATTTCGCGGTCGCCAGTCTTCATTTCTTCCCCTAGCATTCCCATATTTCTGTAAACTATTGAAGCCACAAGGGTTAGGCTAGCCATTAATCTGCGCCTTTGTGGAACGTTGATTGCGAATGAGCAACTGCGTAGGAGGGCATGCCATGCAGATAAATTTCACCGAAACCACACGCGTTGCGTTGATCGGATGCTCGGATATCGATCCTTTCGACGTTCTTTCGATGATCAAAAGCGGGCGGCCGGACGAATTGGTTTTGATCGGCGAGGGGAACAAGATCCTCGCCGAAAAACTCGATTCGCTCGTCGCGAAATCAAACGTCTCGCGAGACTTTCGGCTGTTTCCGGGAGATCCTCTCGATTCTGCCGGAGCCGACATCGCTATTGTTTCAACATCCGTACCCGAAGTGGGAAAGGAGTCGCCCGCCGAACATCTTCGGCGAACTGCGAATGCCGTCCGGCATGAAGTTCGTTCGCTTGTCGATGCTGGTTTTGAAGGCGTAATGTTGGTTACTACAAGCCCGATCGATCTGATGAGTTTTGTTGCGCGGGACGAGTCCCAATTTGCCTCAGAACGGGTTATCGGCCTTGGTTCAAACGTTGACTATGTCGCGCGTTTATCACTATACTCGACGCGCGCAAATACGTGGTGTTCGGGAATGAGTTTCGATCCCGTTTTTCTCGATCATTGTGACCCGATCTGCCCGCACTTTGAATCCGTAGTACGGAAGACCAGCAGCGTCCATTTGAATGACTTCGATTACGGCGGCAACCGCACATGCGGGATGGCGACATGTGTCGCGCGAATTTGCCAAGCGATCATGAACGATGAACGCGAGATCTTTCCGGTTTCCGCCTATATGCAAGGCGAATATGACGAGTATGGCATCTTTATGACGGCTCCCTGCATTATCGGAAGAAACGGGATCGAACGAATAGTAAAATTGCCGATCACTGCTAATGAAAAGCTCCGAATACAGGCATATGCGGCAGAATTACGAAACCTGCTTGCAGAACTGCAGTTACCGTCTTACAACGTTGCGTCAGCCAATTGAGCCGGGGCCAAATATGAAAGCGAGAGAAGGATTTCGGGAGCAGCAAAAATGTTCGGCCTGCGACGTACACCGCGATGGTTATTTTTGTGATTTTGCCGGCGAGGCAATGGAAGATTTTGAGGCGATCAAGGTCACGCGAATCTATCCAAAAGGTTCGATGATGTTTGCTCAAGGCCAACCGGCCAATGGCGTCTATATTGTTTGCCAGGGCAGGGCCAAAGTATCCATTTATTCGCAGGATGGGAAAACCGTAATACTTCGCGTAGTTCAGCCGGGTGACGTGCTCGGGCTGAGCGCAACCATGTCCGATCGTACCCACCACGCGACGGCCCAGGCGGTTGAAAGTTGCCAGGTGAATTTCGTTTCAAAAATCGCCTTCAACAAGTTCTTAAAAACGAATCCGGTGGCTGCGCTTCGCACGATCGAGCAATTGAACAAGAACTATGAACGTGCGTGCGTTCAAATTCGCTCGCTTACGTTATCAAACTCCGTTGCCGAAAGACTTGCCCGGCTTTTTCTTTCGTGGACCCGGCGAAACGGGAACGGCCATTCCAGTTGCCAGCTGCGTTTAGGATTTACGCATGAAGAGATCGGATCGATGATCGGGGCGTCGCGGGAAACTGTTACTCGGCTTATTAAAGAGTTCAAGCGGCTAGGTTTGATCGAGGTGAACGGGCCGATCGTGACGATCTGCGACGCTCACCGACTCGAAGCGATGACGGATGAAAAGTCGAATGGCGGAGAACTCGGCGATTAGCTTTAAATCATTGAAAATACTTTCTTTAGTTGATATGTGACCCACGTCACATAACATGCTTTTTTGATACGGCAAGATGTTCTACGAGGAACCAGACCGGCTTTTCGAGCCGAATTTAGAACCAAAAACGGAGGCTTACGATGGCTTCAACGAAGACCGTCAAGCTCGTGCTGCTTGCCGCTACGTTGCTTCTTTGCGTAGTTTGGATATTTTCCACCGCAGCTTCAAAGGCGGATGCTAATCCGGCATCTTCGTCAGAAGGCACCGCGTTCGCGTCTCCTACACCCGACAATTATGTTGGC
>JBJMGN010000291.1:0-4715 GCA_045807885.1 Pyrinomonadaceae bacterium
GGAGACCCTCAATACAACTATCTGAAGGTGCAGGTAGCAGGGACGAACGGCAAAGGCTCGGTTTGCGCGTTTCTGGATTCGATCTGTTTACAAGCTGGCATAAAGACCGGTGTTTTCACGTCGCCCCATCTGGTTTCGATAACCGAACGTTTGCGGATCGACGGCGTCGATATAAGCGAAAACGAATTTGCACGGCTGGCGTCCCATGTAAGAAAACTTGCGGAAGCTTTGGTCGCGAAAGGCAATCTCGATACTGTTCCGACTTATTTCGAGCAAGTCACCGCCATCGCATTGGTTGCGTTTGCCGATGCAAAGGTCGACTTAGCTATTCTCGAAACCGGCCTCGGCGGGCGTTATGACGCAGTGACTGCTGCGAATGCCGAGATCGCCGCAATAACGCGGATCGACCTCGATCACCAAGAATACCTAGGCGAGACGATCGAGGAAATAGCAGCGGAAAAAGCAGCGATCATTACGAACGAAACGTCTGACGTCGTTATTGGAGCACAGACAAGTCCGGTAATGAGGTTGCTACGCAAGCACTGCGGAGAAATTGGGATTGAGCCGATTAACGACAGATATGATCCTTGGGTGGTTATAGAGGACGAGGTCGGTACAGTAAAAGTGGATCTGACACTGTCAGTTTTTAAAGACGTCCGTCTCGGGCTTGTCGGGAAACATCAGATCGAAAATGCGCAGACTGCCGTTCAAGTGACAGAAGCTCTAAAACTAAACGGATTGTTTGCGGGAACGGAATCCGAAGCCTTAGAAAATGACATATTAAAAGGATTGAAAAATGCTCGCCATCCCGGCCGGCTCGAGCGGATCGGTAATATCCTCCTCGATGGCGCGCACAATGTCGGCGGAGCGAAAGCGCTCGCAGCCTATTTAGACGAATACGTCACAGAACCAATAACGCTGGTTTTCGGTGCGATGCGCGATAAAGATGTCGCTAAGATCGCTGATATCTTGTTTCTGAGAGCTGCCATTATCATTCTGACCGAGCCCGCGAATTCGCGAGCAATGAGCGTTGAGGAACTCTCAAAGTTTGTTCCGGCGGAAATATCACGAGACAACTTAAAGTGGATTAAAAACATGCGAGACGCGCTTTTAGAGGCCAAAAGTTCGACTGCCGACAAAGGAATTATTCTTGTAACCGGATCGCTTTATCTAGTAGGTGAAGCGAAACGCCAGATCGAACAGAAAGACAAGATTTGATATTTGAGAATTCGAATCTAAGATATTGAAATGCACAAACTTGTATTGATCCGTCACGGCGAGAGCGAGTGGAACAAAGAGAACCGTTTCACAGGATGGAAAGACGTCGATCTATCCGAAAAGGGAAAGGAGGAAGCGGATGCCGCTGGGAAACTACTGAAGGCCGAGGGTTTCACGTTCGACGAAGCCTATACTTCGGTCCTGAAACGGGCTATCCGAACGCTTTGGATCATACTCGACGAGATGGACCTGATGTGGATTCCGGAGACGAAATCTTGGTTGTTGAATGAAAGGCACTATGGGACGCTTCAAGGTTTGAATAAAGCTGAGACTGCAGCACAGTACGGCGAAGAGCAGGTACTGATATGGCGACGCAGCTACGATATTCCTCCGGGTTTATTGGAAGAAACCGACGAACGATGGCTTGGAAAGGACCCTCGATATGCATCGATCGAAGCCGCGAAATTTCCAAGGGCAGAAGCGTTGAAACAAACCGTGGAGCGGGTCGTTCCTTATTTTCAAACCGAGATAATGCCGAAGATCGCGTCTGGTAGGAAGCTGCTAATCGCGGCACACGGAAATAGTCTTCGCGCACTGGTGAAGTACCTGGACGCGATATCCGACAACGACATTATCAAATACAACATCCCCACCGGTATCCCGCTCGTGTATGAGCTCGACGAAAATTCCAAACCGGTTCGTAATTACTATCTTGGCGATGCTGAGGCTATAAAGGCCGCCCAGGAAGCCGTCGCGAATCAGGGAAAAGCAAAGTAAAATAAATAAAATTATTGGGTGAAGCGCAATCAAGTCGTTACTTCGACTATTGCATCTTTACGCGGATCGCGTATGTCCTGGCAAAAAACCGTTTTCATCGTATTGATCTTATTTTGCCTTTCACCGTATGGCTCTCCACCCGTGGCTCTGGGGCTCGGTTTAATACTCGCATTTTTGATAGGCAATCCATTTCCGGAGTTAACAGGAAGACCGACAAAATATTTGTTACAGGCGTCTGTAGTTCTGTTAGGTTTCGGAATGAACCTTGCTGCGATCTATGAGGCCGGGCGTGAAGGAATTTTATTTACGATCGCAACGATCTTCGGGACCCTTGCACTTGGATATTTGGTCGGAAAAGCGTTAAAGGTTCGTGCAAAAACCTCCGCTTTAATTTCTTCCGGAACAGCTATCTGCGGCGGCAGCGCAATTGCAGCCGTCGGGCCGGCGATAAACGCCGAACCTGAAGAAATGTCCGTTTCGCTCGGAACTGTCTTTATCCTGAATTCGATCGCTCTTTTCTTATTTCCGATCCTAGGGCAAGGGCTGCACTTGACGCAGCAGCAATTCGGTATCTGGTCCGCGATCGCGATTCACGACACAAGCTCGGTAGTCGGGGCTTCACAGACATTTGGACCGGAGGCGCTTGCGATCGCGACAACCGTAAAGCTTGCACGAGCGCTGTGGATCGCTCCGGTTGCCCTGATTTTCGCGTTTATTTACCGAGGTTCGGAGATTGATTCGAAGGCGAAGATCGCGCTGCCTTGGTTCATTTTCCTATTCGTGGCAGCAGCAGCATTTCGAACTTTTGCACCGCCTACAATACTTCCCAGCCTTTTCGATTCGCTTGTAAATCTTGGTAAAGCGGGAATGACGGCTACATTATTCCTGATCGGAGCCAGCCTGACACCAGCTGCGCTGCGAAGTGTCGGCCCCCGACCGCTGATCCAGGGAATAATTCTTTGGACAGTAATTTCGATCACCGCATTTTTTGCGGTACGAAACCTTGCCTAAACACTACTCGAGTTCAAATTTCACGTCTGGCGGAAACTCCGGAATGGGTTCCGGCGGCGAAGGAAAAGGTTCGGGATCAGACGGATCGACCACAGGATCAGTTACCGGATACGGATCGTCCGGTTCCGGCGTCCCTGGAATCTCGGGCTGAATCGGATCATTTATCGGGTTTGTAGGCTGATTTCCTTTGTTCGGTTCTTTGTCCATAACTTGCTCACTTATCAAGACGCTTGGTACGTTTTGCGGGATCATGTCCCCAATTCATCAACGAATAGCGCCAATTCGAGGCCACAATGTCACCTTTCGGCCGTTTCAGCAACTTGTTTTCGATGAACTCGGTCACCGACCGCATTTGATCTATATCCTCGTCAGTAATCTTGTCACGTCGCTTCGACAATATTTTCAAAACTGCTAAACCGGAACTGCCGTTACGGGTCATTTTCGGTTCATCTAGAAATCTCAGCTTCTTTGATTCGGGAGTGCTGAGCCATCGTTCAAGCTGATCCCGGGGAATGTTAACCACTGCCTTGAATTCCTCAATGACCACCTCTCTGTGCCTTAAGCTCTTGGCTCGCAACCCAGATTTGGTCGCGGGCGTTTTATCCCTCCCGCTTTTAACCCGTGTCGACGGTTTTATCTCGGACCTTTTACGGCCTTTGCTTATCATCCGTCGGCTCGATTTTTTTAAGGTACCAGCTTTTGCTTTTGAATTAGTTTTCTTCCTTACACTCTGAGCCATAACAACTACTCCACTTATATTCTCGGACGAACGGACTTACATTGCAACCACTGCCGCAAGAATGTACTATTGATGCAACGGGATTTGAATGGGTTTGTGGATTTGTTAAAATACTCGTTTCGGCTTTAGGCGGAAGTTGTAACAGTAATGACCATCAAGCAGATAACGGTTCGGGGCGCACGCCAGCACAACCTGAAAAACATCAATGTAGATATACCGCGCGATAAGTTCACGGTTATTACGGGCCTCTCAGGTTCTGGTAAATCCAGCCTCGCTTTCGACACGATCTACGCCGAGGGTCAAAGACGCTATGTCGAATCACTCTCGGCCTACGCGCGCCAGTTTCTCGATCAATTGGAAAAACCGGACGTTGATTCGATCGAAGGCTTAAGTCCTGCGATCTCAATAGAGCAAAAAACGGTCTCTCGGAGCCCGCGATCCACAGTCGGGACGGTTACTGAGATCTACGATTACCTTCGACTCCTCTTTTCGTCTATCGGGACGCCGCATTGCCACGAGTGCGGAGCGCCGATCTCCCGGCAGACAGTCGAGCAGATAGTCGGCAGCATTCTCGAACTGCCCGAAGGCGAGCGTGTAATGATCCTGGCTCCTGTCGTTCGGGGTAGAAAAGGTGAATTCAAAAAGGAGCTTGAAAAGTTCCATAGAGATGGTTTTTTACGTGCGCGGATCGATGGGGAGATTCGACAGCTCGACGAAGAGATCGAGCTTGTAAAACGCAAAAATCATACGATCGAGATAGTAGTTGATCGCCTTTTGATCAAGGACGGCGTGAGAGATCGTCTTACCGAATCAGTTCGCACGGCATTGAAATTAACGGGTGGCGCAGTCCTGGTTTCTGTAATCGACGGCGACGAAAAACTTTATTCCGAAAAAATGGCTTGTGTGAACTGCGGCATTAATATCTCTACGCTTGAGCCGCGTTCGTTTTCATTCAATTCGGCGTATGGCG
>JBJMGN010000292.1:0-3225 GCA_045807885.1 Pyrinomonadaceae bacterium
ATAGCGCGAAGCGTCGATGCAAAGGTGATGGCTGATATTGCACACATCGCCGGATTGGTTGTCACCGGCCTTCATCCTTCGCCGGTCCCGCATTGCGAATTCGTCACGACGACGACACACAAAACGTTGCGCGGCCCGCGCGGCGGATTGATAATGTGCAAGGAAGAATTTGCAAAAGACGTTGACCGGCGAGTTTTCCCCGGCGTTCAGGGCGGGCCGCTGGTACATATCATCGCTGCGAAGGCGGTCTCGTTCGGCGAAGCTTTGCGCGAAGATTTCAAGACCTATCAGCAGCAGATCGTTGCAAATGCAAAAGCACTTGCAGCGACGCTTTCGGGCGCGGGTCTTCGTCTGGTTTCCGGCGGTACAGACAACCATCTGCTTTTAGTGGACGTCTTTATGAACGGCGAAGGTATTACCGGCAAAGCTGCCGAAAAGGCGCTCGATGACGTTCACATCACGGTGAACAAAAATACGATCCCGTTCGATACGCAAAAGCCGTTCGTCGCTTCGGGTATCAGGCTGGGGACGCCGGCACTCACGACACGCGGAATGAAAGAAGGCGAGATGTCGAAGATCGGCGAGCTTATCGCCGCCGTGATCAAAGACCCGGAATCCGAATCACTGAAAGAACAAGTTCGCCGCGATGTCGCGGAAATCACCGCGGGATTCCCGATGTATCCAAATCGGCTCAAGAGGCCGGGCATCGAAGTAGCCTCATCGAAGTAAATATGCCCACAGGAAAACTGGTCAAAACCGCCGCACAATTTGCTGCGATTGCGATCATTTTGTTAATTGGCTGTTCGAACGCCCGGGCGCAAATGTCCAGCGACGACGTGCTGCCATCCGGCCAGAAAAGCGACGGCTGTACACTGATCGCTGATGGTGACATCCGCGACTGCTGCATTGCACATGACAAGGAATATTTCCAGGGCGGCACGCGACTGGAACGCCGTGCGTCAGACAAGCGGCTTTATGAATGTGTTTGCAAAAAAGGCGGCTGGGACAAGTTCTTTGCGCCGTTCATTTGGCTGGGGGTCCGCATCGGCGGCCTGCCGTTTCTGCCGACCAAATTCAGGTGGGGCTTTGGTACGAAAGTGAAAGGTTACGCAAAACAACCGCCGGTTGAAAAGACCCCAAATAATCCTTAGTTTCCCATCGGCGTCTCACCGTTCTCAAATCTCTCCAGAAGATCGCGGGCTTCATCCGAATCGAATTCGAACGCCTTTTGCTCGAGTGAGCTGGCAGCTATTTCCGAGTAAAGCGGGTCATCGAGCAGCGGTTCTATCAGCTCAACCGGCAGCATCGCGAGCGTTTCGAATGCGATCGCCCGGATCTGCGGAGCTTCGGTCTGGCGGACGATCTCAGCGATCTCTGCGGGAGAAAAACGTTCGAAAAGGCGGTCCGCCATTTTCTCCAGACGGTTGTAATCGGCCTGAGCGATGGCACGCGATGCGAGCTGGATGAAAACTTCCGCAGAGCCGCTCTGTTCTTCTAAAATGCGGGCGCAGGTTTCAGCCAACACGGCCGCGTCCGATTTTTCAGCTGTATCTTTTGGCTCGACGCGCGAGTGCGAACGCTCGTCCAAAGCCTCGAGCAGACGACTGAGTTCCCAGTCAGCATGAGCGTCGTAGTGATAAGCGGAAGATTGTGTTTTCGGGGGAAGCGGATTGCCCGTTTTCAAGGCCCCAGCGAGCAAACGCTTTGTGGTCGGCCGCAGGTTTTCCCAAACCCTTTCAACTTGCGGGCCAAGGTTCTTTATTAACATGTCAACAACTTCAGTCTCATATCGCGGCTGCGGCATGTCAAGCAGATCGGCCGCGATACGTGCCGAAACTTCATCGGCAAGATCATTTTACTATTTTTCGCTCAAAATTTCACTGTCGAGATTCGGTGAAGCTTCCGCCATCCTAATTTCAACGCTTTTCAAGGCCGCTTCGCGGACCTCGTCGGGCGTTTCTTTGTCGAACACCTGGACAAGTGCGAATGGCGGCCCATCAAGCCGGCGAAGCTCCCATGCTTCTTTATCGCGATTAACGCGTGAAAACCAAAGGGCATCGAGCCCACTCCGCAAAACCGGGGCGTCCGGAAATCGATCACGAAACTCGTCCGCCGGAACTTTACCGACCAGAATGCGGCGCAAGCTCCAGCCGTGTTTGGAATATTGCTCGATGATCGCGTCTATCGAACCGAGGTCGATCATGGTGCTTTCGGCGGTTTATTTGAGGAATTTGCCGGAATGGGTATTTCGGCGATCTTGTTCGTATTGACGTTTGATGCCGGCATTACATTGCCGCGTGCTGAGTTTGCGGCCTCGGCTTCCCTTATAGACAAGCCTTTGCCCGGCGATTTGAACGATCCCTTGAAAAGCTCGCCGATGGCGAGTTTCCATTCGCCGTCCTCGATAATGAACGGCAGGTCTTCCCATTTCTGCTCTTTGGCGTTCCAAACCTCGATGGCGCCCATGTTGCAATCTACGCGTTCGTCGCGAATGTCCGGAAGGGCCGGTGAAAACGTGGTGCCGGTAAATCCGTTCTCGAAAACCTTGTCTAGCGGCGTTTTATTCTGCGATGAGATCATGTTCGCAAGCTCCACTGAATTCTTGGTCATCTGGGCTTTTATGGTCTCAGTGTTTTTCGATTTGACCGCTTCGTACAAACGCTTATAGGCAGCAGTCGGCGTATCGCCGCCCGCGGCACAGCCGGGTTCGGTGGTTGCAGCCCCTCCGCACGCCATGTTGAAAATCACGAAGGCCGCGATCGACACCAAAAGGAAGATTCGTCTCATATCAGGTTGAAGAAAGTATAGGTTTCATAGTTTCAAAAGTAAATTCATGCTCAATGTATACTAATCTGCTGGATCCAGAGTTTATGACGCTCGTAGATCTCATGGAATTTGTGCAATGAAAGTGTGCCCGACATGCCGGACGCAGTACACGGACGATAGCTTGCGGTTTTGTCTGCAGGACGGATCTCTGCTCATCGCCCCTTCACCAGGGGATACGCCAACCGTTGCTTTTGACGAGACGCCGACCGTTGTTCGTGCTTCGGATTCGAAGATGACGTCACGGCGAACGCAGCCGGACGTAAAAGCAATACCGACCTTCAAGCCAAAACGAAGGCGGCCGATCATGGTTCCCCTGCTCGCTGCTGGCGCGGCGTTGTTACTGCTTTTCGCGGGAGCAGCGATCGGGTATTGGATCTATCAACATAATCGACGAGAGGT
>JBJMGN010000293.1:0-2708 GCA_045807885.1 Pyrinomonadaceae bacterium
ACCGGATCGGTGATCTGCCAGTACACGACCGAGTCCACGCCCATCATAACGTTGTCGCGGGAGATGACGGACTGCGGCGGCAGGTCGAAGAACTGCTCGCGAAGCTCGATGAACGTCATGCCCGGCCGCGCGTTCGCCCAATAAACGGCTCGCGGCGATTCGAAAAACGGCACGATTATATTCAGGCCGCTTGCAGCAAGGCGATGAAAACGGCCGAGTCTTTCGATCAGCAATACACTCGACTGCGGCACGATCTTGATCGTTTTCCATGCCACAGTTAACAAGGCGATGCCCAAAAACAAAAGAAAAATTAGCCCGATGCCGATCTCCATTTTTTCCTCCGGTGACTATTCAGAGCAAATATAGCGTATTGCAGTCGGAAACGCGACAGAAACGGAGCTTACGCCGATGGTTTTGAATGCGCGAACATAGGCGTTCGCGTTTTCCTCGGGACGTACAATATAATTCCAACAATTATGACCGTAAGCCTTGCTAACATTCGCGACGCCGAGATGCGTCTCGGGCCGATCATTATCCCGACGCCGATCATTGCCGATGAGCGTTTGTCCGCCGCGATCGGTGCAAAGGCATATCTCAAAGCCGAATGTTTGCAGCGTGCAGGTTCGTTCAAGATCCGCGGTGCTTACAACACGATCTCACAGCTATCTGACGAGGAGAAAAGCCGCGGCGTGGTGACCGGATCTGCCGGAAATCACGCTCAGGCGGTCGCTTTGGCAGCGAAATTACACGGTATTAAGGCCACGATCGTCCTGCCGGAATTCGCTCCGCTTACAAAGGTGATGGCGACGCGTTCGTACGGTGCGGAAGCCATCCTGCACGGAAAGACTTTTGACGAAGCGGTGGCGTATTCGCGCGAACTTGCTGCAGAGCACGGATTTACCTACGTACACGCGTTTGACGACGAGCGCGTAATAGCAGGGCAAGGAACGATGGGGCTCGAGATCGCCGCAACTCTGCCGGACGTAACTACGATCCTGGTCGGTATCGGCGGCGGCGGAATGATCTCGGGAATAGCGACTGCGATCAAAAACCTTTTGCCCAAAGCACGCATAATCGGCGTCCAGGCCGAGAATGTTTCGTCGGTTTTGCCATCACTCGAAGCGGGGCATCCGGTTGAATCACCATTCAAGCCGACGATCGCCGATGGTATTGCCGTAAAGCGGCCAGGCGAAATTACGTTGCCGATAATTCGGGAGCTGGTTGACGACGTGGTCACGGTCACGGAGGAAGAGTTTGCCGCCGGAGTATTTCACTGTGTTCAAAATGCTCATATCGTGGTCGAGGGAGCAGGCGCAGCTGGTGTTGCTGCCGTTCTCGCGAAGAAAGTGAAGCTGTCGAGCGATGATGTGGTGTGTGTCGTATTGGCAGGCGGAAACATCGACGGCAATCTCCTAGCCCGCGTGCTTGAACAGGTGATGGTCCGGCAAGGCCGCTATGTGGTGTTCAAGCTGTTGGTACTCGACCGTCCCGGTTCGCTTGCGACCTTATTGAACAGGGTTGCCGAATCAGGAGCGAATGTGATGGAAGTAAATCATCAGCGGGCAATCTGGCTTGCACCGCTCGGTTATACCGGCATCGAGATGATCCTCGAGGTCCGCGACGAACGCCACGGCCGCGAAGTGCATAAACACCTCGAGGAGTGCGGTTATCACGTCGAACGCGAGGGCCAAGGCGATTGGGAAGAATAAGTTAACGAGGGAAGGGAGCCACCGTCATTTGATCAGCGGACCTATTTTCTGGTCAGGTCCTCGTTGTAGATCGCGCGGTAAAGGCGGTAATTGCCCATCACCTTAAAAACGTAATTCTTCGTTTCCGCGAATCCGATCTCAGAAACGAAAACACCCGGATCTTTCGGTTTGCTGCGGTTCATCCAGCGAAGGGCATTGTCCTCGCCGCCGTTGTAGCTAGCCGCGATGCCTTCATAAAGGCCGTCAAATTCGTCCCGTAAAAATGCGACGTACTGCGATCCGATAGCGATATTTACCGATGGTTTGTAAAGGTCGTCAGGCTCCAGATTTGGGAAACCGGCATCATCCTTGTACTTGATGGCGGTGTCGAAAACCAACTGCAAGAGTCCCCGAGCCCCGGCCGGTGATTTTGCGCCGGATTTGAACACGCTTTCCTGCTTCATGATCGCAAGGAGAAACCGCGGGTCGATCTTGCGCTTACCTGCTTCACGAAGTAATTCAGCACGAAACATTACGGGCGAATCTGTTAACTGCTTTGCGGTAACCGCAGCGGGAACGTGAAACTTGGCGCCGTTCTTTGCCATACGGTCGGAAGCAATGCCGCCATAAAACGATGTGTAGCTATTTCCAATACTTGCGTATGTGTCTATCGCCTGTTGCTTTTTGCCAGACTTTTCTAAAGCGAGACCTTTGAGATATTTAATTTCCTCGGCAGATGTCATCGACGCCCTGAATGAATTCTTCGAGATCAATGCATCAGCAGCGGCAATCGCCTGCGGCCATCGTTCACGAAAGATCTCCATTCGCAGACGTGCCTGCAATGCATTTATTTCTGTAGGTGTATCTCTGAAAGTTGCTACCGCTTTTGTAACCCACGCGTCTGCTTCGCCATACTTGCCGGCTTCACGATAGGCATCAATGATATTGAGATGAGCCGAATCGACTCGTTCGCCGTTGGGGAACATCGAAACGTACTGTTCATATGTTTGTGCCGCTTCG
>JBJMGN010000294.1:0-7000 GCA_045807885.1 Pyrinomonadaceae bacterium
ATTTCTGCTATTCTCGAGCGAAAGAAAATATTAGTCGGCTCTATTGGTCGCTTGAAGCGTTTGATCCGAGACCACGCAATTTTCCAGAGAAATTGCCATTCGTTTTCGACGAGTCGACGTTAATGAACGGCACAAGTTTCACATTCGCAACCAGTATTGGCGACATTGATCTTCTCGGCGAAGTTAAGGGGATTGGTGACTTCGTGCATGTGGCCGCAAGGTCCGTTATTTTTGAGATTTACGGATATCAGGTTAAAGCATTGGGCCTCGATGCGTTGATAGACTCAAAGCAAGCCTCGAATCGACCGAAAGATCAGCTCGTCTTACCTGAGTTGCGAGCGTTGAAAGAGGCATTAGATCCAAACGAAGAATAATAAATGAAAAAGTTTTTGAAACCCAAAGCGTCGCTGCTGTTCATTTCTCTAGTATTTGTTTTTGCTTCCTTGTTGACGGCGCAGCCATTGACCGTTCGCGAGATCATGGCCGAACCGTCGATGGCCGGAATGCGTGTTGAAAACGAAAAGCTTTCGCCGGACGGATCGAAGGTAGTTTACGTCTGGAATCCAGAGAATAAATATCCGAAAAGCTTGTATCTGCAATCGACTTCTGGCGGAGCGGCGACGAAGCTTTTGAGCCCCAGTGAACTTCCACCACCGTCGCGGTCTCCTGAGCGGGAGAACAAGTTGAATTATGGCGTGGATTTTCGCGATCAGTTCGTGCGCGAACGCGAGAATGCGCTCGGTAATTTTGAATGGTCGCCTGATTCGAAAAAACTTTTGTTCACCCACGGCGGCGATCTTTACTTATTAACGATAGGCGAGGCAAAGCCGAAGCGTTTTACTCGAACGCAATCACCTGAATTCGGCGGACGTTTTCTTGATAACGATCGAATCTTATTTTCCCAAAATGGAAATGTGTTCGTTCTTAACATTGCCGATTCGACCCTGACGCAATTGACCCGCGAAGCTAATCAACAGAATTTTATTTCGGTCGGAAATATCACTCCGAACAAGGCAGGAACGATGCTCGCATATGTCGTGACCGACGCGTCAAAGCAAAGGCAATTCGTGGTGCCGAACTTTCTTCCCGAATATGTCGCCGGCGGCGGGCCGCGGCGAGGTTGGACCGAACAAAAACTGTTCGTGACACCTGCTGATGGCAGTCGTGAAATGCCGTTTGAAATTAAGCTGCCGAAATCAGAAGGAGTCAGCGGATTTCGCCGGATGGTTTGGACCTCCGACGGGCAGAACCTGATCGTTGATCGCGTGGATAAAGACACAAAACAGCGACAGCTTTTCTTTGTTCACAGTCCCGGCGGAAAGGCTGAGCAGGTGATCGCCGTCGCCGATGAGACAGACGACAAATGGCAGGCATCGCTTTCGGCGATCTTCGAGCCGAATCCGAAGGATCCTTCCCAGCTTTTCTATGGCTCGGAAAAAGACGGCTACAACCACCTCTACTTGGCAAAATTGACGCCGAACAAGGTTGAGCTCGGCGGCGGCGAAACAAGTGCGAAAGGCGACCCGGGTTATTTGCCAGATGTGACGACGACTCAGTTAACTAAAGGAAGCTGGCAAGTCGAGTGGGCAAAATGGAACGCAGAAGGCGACCAAATAATTTACAACTCAACGGAGGAGAATTCGGCTGAACGTCAATTTTATGCGTTTTTCCCCGCCCGCAGCGAAAAAGTTTTGATACATTCCGCAGAAAAAGGAATGCGCAGCAGTCCGCAAATGGATGAGATGAATGCCCAGCCAACACTGCTTTTCAGTTTTTCTCGCTGGAACCAGCCTGATGATCTATATGCACAAAAGATCTGTGTTAAATGCACGGTACCAAACGTTGCGGTGCGCCTTACGACATCCGTGCCAGATTCGTTCATGCAGCGAAGCTGGAGTGAAGCGAAATTCATCGATATCCCATCGCGCGATAACAAGGTTATTAAATCAAAGATCTATTTACCTGCCGGCCATAACGCGAAACAGAAATATCCGATGGTGGTCTTCGTCCACGGTGCCGGTTATCTTCAAAACACGATCAATGGCTGGAACAACTATTATCGCGAATTCATGTTCAATGAACTGCTGACTCAAAAAGGCTATGTCGTGCTGGACATTGATTATCGCGGATCCGCAGGCTATGGCCGCGATTGGCGAACTGACGTTTATGACTTCCTCGGCGGCAAGGATTTCGACGACCATATCGACGCTATCGACTATATGGTGAAAAATTACTCCGTCGATCAAAAGCGAATCGGCGCGTATGGCGGAAGTTACGGCGGCTTCATGGCTGCAATGCTCGCCACACGTGCGCCCGAACGTATTGCAGCTGTAGCTGCTTTGCGGCCGGTAATGGACTGGAAGAACTACTACGCTACAAACCCGCAATACACCGCCCAGCGTCTCGGTTTTCCCGATAAGAATCCTGAGGCGTACAAACGAAGCTCGCCGATCACTTATGCGGACAAACTAGAGCGGCCGATGCTTATCCTGCACGGAATGTCAGACGACAATGTACACGTACAGGATTCAATGCAGATGATCGAAAAGCTGGTCCGACTCGGAAAAACGCAGTTTTTTGAGTCGATGCTGTATCCTTCCGAAAACCATGGGTTCGTTCGCCCGGAAAGCTGGACCGACGAATACGAACGCATTTTGGCGCTCTTTGAAAAACATTTGAAGAACTAGCGGATCGCAAGGAAAAACGAAAATGCCCAGCAAAGATTGGAAGGGTTATACATGGACGTCCGACCACGGCTACACCTTCGGGCAAATGTGGAACTTTCTTGAATACGGCAATGTTCTCGAAACACGCGTTGAATTTTCTAACGAGCTGATGATCGGCCTCTTTTGGGAAGAGAGCATGTTTCAAAACTGGTGGCAGAAAGGCGATAAAGGCCAGGATCTTAAACAATACGCTGCCGGATTTGGCCAGATCGAGCGCGCGACTCTTGGGATAATGAACGCTCTCTATCCGGAAAAGCGTTTGAAGTACACGCCGGAAATGATCGTTAGCGATCCGTTAATTTCGGTTAACGCGTCGGTCGATTATCTGCGATATTTGCGCAAGAGATATCCAAACTCAACAAAAGTGCAGATCCTGCACAATTACGGCGGGGCAGGCGAGGGTGGATCGACAGATGTCTCGGCCAAGGTCAGCCAGTGGATGAATTGCGAGGCGATTTTAAGAGGAGCACAGGGCGAGTTTTCGGCGGACCTGATAACGAAGGGTCTCACGGCAGCCGAACCAAACCATGCGAGCCTTATTTCAAATGTGACCGGCGGCGGTTATAGTAGTAGTTTGGGTTATTGATCACAGAAAAAAAAACAGAATAATCTTGAACAGAATATTGATCACAGGCGGTGCGGGCTTTATCGGCTCGCATCTTTGCGAAAGGCTCTTGAACGAGGGCAATGAGGTCGTTTGCCTCGATAATTTTTTCACTGGTCGCAAAGCAAACATCGCTCACCTTCGGGACATCAAGAATTTCGAGTTGGTCCGCCACGACGTGACCGAACCGATAATGTTCGAGGTAGATCAGATCTATAATCTCGCCTGTCCCGCTTCTCCGGTACATTACCAGTACAATCCGGTCAAAACCGTTAAGACCAGCGTAATGGGAATGATCAATATGCTTGGGCTGGCGAAACGCGTGAAGGCTCGAATCCTCCAGGCTTCGACAAGCGAAGTTTACGGCGACCCGCTGATCCATCCACAAACCGAAGACTATTTCGGGAACGTTAACCCGATCGGTTTGCGAAGCTGTTACGACGAAGGTAAACGCGTCGCCGAAACGCTGATGATGGATTACCATCGTCAAAATAAAGTAGATACGCGTATTGTCCGAATCTTCAACACTTATGGCGAGCGAATGCTCGAGAACGATGGCCGCGTTGTTTCCAATTTCATTGTTCAGGCGCTTCGAGGTGAAGAACTTACAGTTTACGGGGACGGCTCGCAGACACGTTCTTTTTGTTATGTAAGCGATCTGGTTGACGGCATCATCAAGCTGATGAACGCCGAAGCTGACGACATTCATTTGCCGGTGAATCTCGGCAATCCGGGTGAATTCACCATGAATGAGCTTGCGAATGAAGTGGCGAACGCGACCGGCAAAGAGATCAGGATAAAGTATCTGCCTTTGCCGCAGGACGACCCAAAACAACGGAAGCCGAACATCGAACGTGCTAAAAAACTATTGAATTGGGAACCAAAGATCCCACTTACTGAAGGTTTGAAGAAAACCGTCGACTATTTTGCGGAAAGAGTCTCTGCAGCAAAAGCCTGATAACTGTACGCTATGAAGATCCTCATTACCGGCGGAGCCGGATTTGTTGGCAGCCATTTGGCTGATCGCCTCATTAAAGACGGACACGAAATTACTGTGATCGACGACCTTTCGACGGGCCGATATTCGAACATTGCACATCTTGAAGACAAAAAGGGTTTTCGTCTGATCATCGACACGGTTTTGAATCAGCCGTTGATGGAAGAACTGATCCGCGAGACGGACCGTGTTTATCACATGGCAAGCGCCGTCGGTGTTCGCCTCATTATGGAACAGCCTGTGAAGACGATCGAAACGATCTTTCACGGCACCGATGTGATCCTGAAATTTTGTTCGCGTTACCGCAAGCGAGTTTTGATTCCGAGCACTTCGGAGGTTTACGGTAAGGGCGCTTCGATCCCGTTTTCGGAAGAAGACGATCTGCTGACAGGTGCGACCGAAAAGCATCGCTGGGCATATGCCTGCGCGAAGACTCTGGACGAATTCCTTGCACTCGCGCATTGGAAGGAAACGAAATTGGCGGTCGTCGTTGTTCGTCTTTTCAACACTGTCGGACCACGCCAGACCGGCCAGTACGGCATGGTTGTACCTCGTTTTGTTCACGCAGCGATGAAGAATGAACCGATTATAGTTCACGGTGACGGGACACAGGCGCGCTGCTTCGGGCATGTTTATGACGTTGTCGAGGGCCTTGTGAAGGTGCTTGAAACACCCGAATGTTTTGGCCAGGTGATAAATTTCGGCAGCGATGAGGAGGTTTCGATCCTCGGCCTTGCGGACCGCGCGATCACGCTTTCCGCAAGCTCAAGTGAGATCAAGTTCATTCCTTACGAAGAAGCCTACGGCGACGGTTTCGAAGACATGCGCCGCCGCGTCCCAAACCTTGCAAAAGCGAAACGATTGGTCGGTTATCAGCCAACCCGAACCCTCGATAACATCATCAATGATGTTGCGGCCGAATTCCGCAATTCCGCAACAGCATGAAGCGTTCGATCACATTTCTTTTCGCGGTCCTTTTTGCGTTTGCAGGCGTCTCGTTTGCACAGTCCGGCGGTTTTAAGGGAAAAGTAAAGGCTCCGAATGGAAACGGCATCGCGAATGCTTCGATCAGCATTTTGCAGGACGGCAAAGAAGTTAAGTCCGCAACCACCAACGGGAAAGGCGAGTTCAAGATCTCCGGCCTTTCTGCCGGTAAGTACAACGTCAGTTTCGATGCAAATGGCTATAGCGAAGGAACGCTTCACGGCGTTGAGGTCAAGAATGGAATTCGCGATCTTGGCGACCGCTTGATCTTATCGCTTGACCGCGGCACGTTTGTTTTTGTTCAGGGATCTGTTTTCTTTAAAGAAGGCTCGAGTGTTACCGGCGCCAAGATCGAGCTCGAACAGGTAAATGCCGACGGTTCTACAAAATCGATTTCCAGCTCTTATTCCAACTCGTCCGGCGAATTCAGCTTTCGCCGCCCGCCCGGTATTACAAAATATCGGATCACTGCCAAATTGAAGGGCATTTCTGCCTCTAAGGATGTCGACATCGAAGAAGCTGCGATCTACCGGGTTGCGCTAACGCTGAATATGTCGCGTAACGACCGCTGATTTCCTTCCTCAAGCCGTTTCCTTACTTTGTTTAGCCTTTAACCGTTCACCTAAAGCCTTTAGTTTCTATAAATTAGCCGGCTAATCTGTTTTGACGTCGTTTCACGGATGGGATATGATTGCACAAATCACTATGGCCCATTTGAGCGTAGTCAAAAAATTATCGCATCTGCATGAGGAGCAAAAGGTCGGCCGAACTTATGTCGAGGCGGGCGATCTTAAACTTCTTCGCGGTGGCGTTACTGAATTCACCGGCGACCAGACCGCCGGCAAAACGAGCCTGACGCTCAATATACTTTCCCGCCTGACGCAGGACGGTGAGGTGTGCGCGTGTGTAGATCTTAATGATGCATTCGATCCGTATTCGGCGGACGCGAACGGTGTTGTGCTCGAGAATCTTCTCTGGGTGCGTTGCGGCGGCAGTGTCGAAAACGCGCTCACGGCGGCCGATTACGTTCTGCAGGCGAAAGGTTTTGGGATGGTGTGGCTTAACCTCGCCGGCGTTCGGCGAAAAGAGCTGAATCTGATACCGAAAACCTATTGGTATCGCTTTCGCACAAAGATACGCGATGGGCAGACGCTATTGATCGTTACCGGCAATCGTTCTTTGGTAAGCTCGGCAGCCGACCAGGCATATTTTTTCGACACATATCGCACGATATGGCGCGGCACCGGCCGCTTTAAGCTGCTCAGCGAAATGCAGATCAATCTGAACACGCGAAAGCCGTTCATCATGAAGCCGGAGTTCAGAACAATGGAGGCGAAGTATACAGATGAGTAAGCTGTACGCATGCCTCCTTCTAAGCTCCCCTCCTTACGAACCCGGGGCCCCAGCCGCAGCATCTGCGAGCGGGGTGGACGTCGGAGGGGTGGCACCGGCTTCCGGTGACGGGGTGGTTCTGTCAGTAGAGCGTGTCAGTAGCCCGAATGTGAATGAGGGCGCCCTTACTGACGTGCGGGCTACTGACACAGAGAACCACCCCCCGGCTAAAGCCGTACCCCTCCTTCGTAAGGAGGGGAGCTTTGGTCTCAACACTCGCCGCTCGCCACTCGTTACTATCGCCGAGCAATATTCCTACCGCATCGAAACCATCGACGGCGGTGTTCTGTTCGACAT
>JBJMGN010000295.1:0-3570 GCA_045807885.1 Pyrinomonadaceae bacterium
AACTCCTAACATTCCAAGAACAATAAGATCTTGGGTTAATACCGAACGTTATATTGTCGAAGATCGCGAATCGCGTCCGCCAACTGCCGCCGGTCGTCGACCATCTGTGCTTGTTCCTTAGGGGTGATATACCCATCGGCATAGTATTTTTCCTTATGCTCGGCCATGTCCCGACGCTCCCGTGCGACCCTTTGTTCCGCGTAGTACCTGTTTTGCCGTGCCCTCAGATACGGATCGTAAAAATACGGATCGTAGAACGGGTCATAATACCAACTACGGTAAAATGGGCTGGTGACGTAAACCGGACGATAGATCACCCTGGTCCTTCGGGTCTGTGCCGACGTTTCCTGTGCGGAGAACGCGAACAGGCCGACCAACATCAAAAATGAGAATGCGAGAATTGCAAATCGTTTTGTTATCTTCATAAATCCTCCTTGATTACCGGCTTTCGGAGGCTAAAAAGCCGCCCCAGCCGGCTACGATTTTCTCGTGTTTCTAAGATGAAATTTAATTTCAGTGGGTTGGTCAAAATCCACAGCCGTTTTACGCTCTGTTAAAATATTTTTATGAAAAAACTGCCGCTTTTTTTGTGCGTTATTTTCACCCTCCCCGCCGTTTTATTTTCCCAACCGAACTGGCAGGCCAACCTCGATTCGAAGGTCACTTTTTACCAATCGACCGATTTCGGTCTGATCCTCGCTGGCACTGAAAAAAGCCTCTATGCGGTCGATTCACAGACGGGCTCCGTCCAATGGCGGCGGAAAACGGGAAAAATAAACGAAACCGCGGTGACGCCGGTCCCCAGCACGGACATCGTGCTTTTGTCCCGCGACCTCGGCAGCAAATCGCGGCTCGAAGCGGTCGATATGTTATCCGGTGACCGTCTCTGGGAAAGCGATAAAGTGAAGGGCGACGTGATGCAGTTGACACTTGATCCGGACCTTGACCTTTTGGCAGTTGTTGTCGTGAAAGATCCTCGCGGAAATTTCGGGAGCGATTTCAAACGAAAGCCGATCGTCCATATGCTGCAGCTATCGAGCGGTGTCGAGTTGTGGAAGAAGGAGATGGATTCGTCGATTGAAATGATGCCCGCGCGTTTCCGCGAAGGCGACGTGGATTTCACTTTAGATAATTATCGAGCGCCGCTAATTCTGGATGGCCGCCTGTTCCTTTTTTACGAAGGAGCGACCAGCTTTGATGCCCGGTCCGGAGAGGAAAAAGAACGTGAAAAATTTAAGGTAAACGAGGACGGCCTCGCTCTCACCGAGGCGGATCCGGTATTCGACGACACGCACATATACATTTCCGGCCGCGGCCGAATTCGCGCGGTTAATCGACGTACTGGTGAGGTCGATTGGAAAGCCAACGACCTTGGGAATTGCGCAGAGATGTTTTTGGCCGGTGCTACGTTATACGCACGGACCGGTGGGCAATTTACGCGTCTGAAGGACGGTGAGACGGTTGAAAAAGGGCCGTATGGCATTTCGGCGATCGATACAAAAGACGGAGACGTGAAATGGCGGTACAAAGGTGCGGATAAGGGTTTAACGAACCTGGCATTTCTAGACTTAAACACGCTCGTGATCGCGGATCGAGATGACATTATCACCGTCGATGCAGTTAACGGGAAACGGCTATCAAAAAGCGATCATAAGGTCGAAAAAGCACAGTTCGTGATCGTCAATGAGCGGGGTGAAGTTGTGGTAGGCGGACGAAGCGAGATCGCCGCGTTCTCTGTTGGCACGGATCGAGCCGCGATGAAGCCGGATCTTGTAAGAAGGCGTAGTCCAGGCATTGAAAGCTACGCTCTTACTTACGTGCGGGCTTCTGCAAATAGCTTAGCCCACCCCCTCGGTTCGGCTTCTGCTGCTGCACGTGAGATCTGGCGTGTGAAGCACAAGGCGCCGGGACGCGGGATCTTGCGTACTGTCGCCGGGATCGCGCTTCGAGCTGCGGCGATCTATTTTCGATATGGCGGCGTGGCGACGTCAGCATATAATTTTGCACGGGGCGGCCTGAATCTTTACCGCACGGTCAATTCCTTTCGATTTTCCGGGTTGAGCACGCGTTTCGGTTCGATGGATCTGACGACTCTTGCCTCAAACGCAGCACGAAATTACGTAACTCAACGCATCTATGCGTACGGATCACTTGCTCGGACGCCGAGTGTTTTGAACCGCCTCAACGGCTTTCAGATCCAGCGACCTTCTACATTTATTCTGGGCAAGATAAAACCCTCACGCGAGGATGTGCAGGAGAGCATTTTCGATAAGATTGATCCCGCGCGTCAAGCTGAAAAACTTTCTGTTTTTCTATTAAAACGGCGGCGGCTTGCGGAGCTTCGCGGCGAGCATATGTATTTTTACACGGAGATAGAAAAACCGTTCGACAGAAAAGGCTTAGTCGGGGTCAATGTTAATTCGGGCCGGGACACCCGATTCATTCTGAATCCGGACCCCGACCCGGGTTTTCTCGTGGATGAAAATGAGCGGCTGCTTTATTCATCAGACGGCAGCCATTTGGAGGCATTCGATATCCTGATCCGCTAGTCATTTGTAAAGCACTGCCGCATCGAGTTTCGTATCCGCGCCGGCCCAGCTACGTTCGAATTCACGCTGTACCAGGTCAGCTGAAGACGTCTTTCCTTGTCGTCTAAGCGCTTCTGCCAAGCCGAAAAGCGCGCGACCGTTTTGCGGAGTCCGCGCCATCTCCTCACGAAACACTTTTTCCGCTTCGGCATATTGGCCGTCTAAAATAAGCGCGCGTCCGAGCCATTCGCGAACCGGAATGTCCCAATCCCTCGGTTCGGCGTAGTTAACCTTCGCTTCAGAATTGACCGCCGTTCTAAGCATAGCAATCGCACCTTTCCGATCACCTTTTGCAAGAGCGATCTCGCCCGAAAGAAGATCATCCGCCACCTTTAACGCGATACTGACCGGCGTTGTAAATAAGTTGGCCGATTCCGGAATCTTTTTCGCAGTTTCCCGTAAAAGTGAGAGCTCTTTTTCAGCATCCGCGGCTTTCTTGCGTTCGGCGAACGCCATGCCGCGGCCGAAATGCCAATGTGCCTTCGTTATCTGCATCTCCGCCGCAGGCTCCGGAAGGGCAAGCATCTCATCCCACTTTTGAAACCTAACGTTCGCGATTATCGGATACGGCATGAACATCTCGAACATCGGCATCGCTTTTATATTCGGGCCTACGTTCGCTGCCAATTCGTTCGCTGCCTTGATCGAGTTGGCGTAATTGCCGTTCGCCGCGTGCGATGAGGCGAGCATGTGTATGTTGTGGTTGTAATACAACATCATATAAAGCCCGCGCGAACCGCTTTTCAATTGGTAGTTTCGATCAGCTTCGACCGCGAGGTCATTGCTCTTAACCGCTTCTTCCCAATCGCCGGTACGCAGGTAAATATGTGACGGCATGTGAACGAGATGGCCGGCATTTGGGGCTAGATTGCCTAGGCGCATCGCGGAGGCTAGGCCCCGGTCGGCATTCGGCGAGGCCTCGACCGCGTGGATGTAATAGTGGTTCGCTCCTGTATGATTCGGATTGCGTTTCAAGACGCCT
>JBJMGN010000296.1:0-4228 GCA_045807885.1 Pyrinomonadaceae bacterium
CTGCTGAATAATTTATGAGCTATTGGTTGGTTAAACAAGACCCCGCAAACTATCCTTTTGAGCAATTTCAAAAGGAAAAGAAAACCGACTGGACGGGCGTAAGAAATTACCAAGCCCGCAATTTCTTGCGCGATATGAAAACGGGGGACGATGTACTCTTTTATCATTCGGGCGACGAAAAGGCCGTCGTAGGATTTGCTACTGTATCAAAACCTGCGTTTCCCGACCCAACCGCGGACGACGACGCATGGATCGCCGTCGAGCTGAAGGCCGGAAAGGCATTCAATAAATCTGTTACTTTGCAAGAGGTAAAATCCAACCTGAAATTGAAGGATATTTTACTGGTCCGTAATGGACGGATCTCGGTGATGTCATTAACGAAATCTGAATTCGACCAGATCGTAAAAATGGGTAGTTAATTACCTCAACTCAATGCTTAAAGAGGCTGTTGCCCATTACCATTTACTTCTTGAAAATCAGGATCTAGCGGCCCAGACGTTCAAAACGCTTCAAGAGGGACTCGAGCGTAACAAACTCATTTTCGGCGGCCGCCCGCTGTCACCTTTTCTCCGGCCTCACTTCATTACTCGTTCAGACTGGTCCCGCGTAAAAGCAACCTGCGAGACGATTTGGGGTGCGCTCCAAAAAGTAAAGGATGTTGCTGTTAGCGATGAATTGCTCCTGGACGAACTCGGTATCACCGAAATTGAGAAGGAGTTGGTGAAGATCGATCCCGGCTATCGACAGGTTTCGCCGACGGCTCGGCTGGATTCGTTTTTGACGGACGATGCGTACAGCTTTGTTGAATTGAATGGTGAAAGTCCGGCCGGAATAGCCTTCGCTGATTCGGCCAGCGAGATCTTCCGCACGCTGCCTGTTATGCGGCGATTTGCGGAAAGCTACAATGTGCTTGCGCTTGAGGGCCGTCCGAAATTGCTGGACGTTTTGATCCACTGCTGGGACGAATTCTGCGGCGGGAAGGCAGAACGAAAACCTGTGATCGCCATTGTTGACCTCAAAGACCTTCCGACCATAAAAGAATTTGAGCTGTTCAGGGATTATTTCGAGGACCAGGGCTATGACGCCGTGATCTGCTCGCCGGAAGACATTGAATTTGACGGCAAAGGTCTCTTTTTTGGCAGCGTGAGGATCGATGTCGTGTACAAGCGGCTCCTGGTGAATGAGTATCTGCCGATCATCGACAAATTCCCGGCGCTCCTTGACGCATATCGAGCGGGCGCGATTTGCATGGTCAACAGCTTTAGAGGAAAGCTTGTTCATAAAAAGGCGATCTTCGCGGTGCTGACAAACGAGCGCTATTCGACCTTGTTCGATAAGAACGAACAGGATGCTATCGCTGCACATGTTCCCTGGACGCGAAAATTCCGTGAGGAAAGCACGGTCTTTCGCGGCGACGCGATCGATCTTGTCGAATGGACGCGAACAAACTCGGAAATGCTTGTGCTCAAACCGAACGATGATTATGGTGGCCATGGTATTGCGATCGGATGGAATTCCACCTCTGCAGAATGGGATGACGCGATCGAACGAGCATTGAATGATGGCGATTATCTCGTTCAGGAACGTGTCAGCACGGCGAAGGAGATGTTTCCAATGATGTTCGACGACCAGGGGAAGTGGGGCATGGTCGAGCAATTGGTTGACCTCGACCCGCTACTATTTAATGGTGTCGTCGGAGCGGCATTTACAAGACTTTCTTCGAACGAACTTGCAAACGTTACGGCCGGCGGCGGAATGGTTCCTACGTTCATAATCTCAGAAAAATAAATCGTTGTACGCATGACAGAATCAAGCTCCTCGCGGCTTCAAGAACTCACCGATGAATACATCGCGCTTGAACGAAAGCTCAAGCTCGGTGGCGGCGCAGATAAGATCGACAAGATACATAAACAGGGAAAGCTGACTGCACGCGAACGCATCGATCTGCTTCTCGATCCTCAAACCTATTCACAAGAGATCGGCCTATTCGTTGCGTACGACGAATATAATGGTCAGGCCCCGGCCGCTGCGGTCGTTACGGTGGTTGGTAAAGTCGAAGGCCGCGAGTGCGTTGTTGTCGCGAACGATGCCACGATCAAAGCCGGTGCGTGGTATCCCGAAACGATCAAAAAGATCCTCCGCGCGCAGGAGATCGCGATGCGCAATCGCGTGCCGATCATTTACCTTGTCGACTCGGCCGGTGTCAATTTGCCGTATCAGGGCGGTGTATTTCCCGGCCAGTACGGCGCTGCCCGCATCTTTTACTACAACTCGATCATGCGGCATTACCTGAAAGTCCCGCAGATCGCTGCGGTTATGGGCATGTGCGTCGCAGGCGGGGCCTACCTTCCGGCACTGTCGGATGTCATCCTCATGGTGGAGGGAACTTCGTTCATGGGCCTCGGAGGTGCGAACCTGGTGAAAGGGGCGACCGGGCAAACCATCGACAACGAAACGCTCGGCGGCGCAATGACGCATAACTCGATCTCCGGCGTAGCTCATTTCCGCACCAAGGACGAAAAGGAGTGCATCGCGAAGATCCGTGAGCTGGTTGCAGAGCTTCCGAGGCCGGAGAGTTCCAGAGTTTCAAAGATCAAGGAGCAAAAGCCAAAGGCCGATCTTTCCAAGCTGTACGACCTATTGCCGGCCGATCATCGAGCTCCTTACGACATGCATGCCGTCCTCGAGACCTTCCTCGACGAGGGCGGCATCGATGAATTTCAAGCCGACTTTGCCAAGGAGATGATCTGCGGCACAGCGCGGATCGGCGGGATTCTCGTTGGCGTTATTGCCAACAGCCGCACGATGTCAAAGAGTAAGAACGGCCCGCGTTTCGGCGGTATTGTCTATACCGAATCAGCCGAAAAGACCGCCTATTTCATCGACAATTGCGATCGGCATTCGACGCCTCTGCTTTTCGTTCAGGACGTCTCCGGCTTCATGGTCGGTGCCGAGGCAGAGCACAGCGGCATCATTCGAGCCGGTGCGCGATTTGTAGAGGCGATGGCCACGGCCAAGGTGCCGAAGATCGTGTTAACGGTCAATCACGCGTCAGGCGCCGGCTATTACGCGATGGCCGGCCAGGGCTTTGACCCCGATTTTATCTTCACGCTGCCGACCGGCCGGATGGGTGTGATGGAAGGGGACAGCGCCGTCCAGGCCATCTTCGGGACGCAGCTCGAAAAACTAAAGAAAGAAGGGAAGGAGCCTGACGAATCTCTGCTTGCCGAAATGGAAAAGGTCCGCGAGACCTACGATCGCGAGCTCGACGCGAAACACGCCGCGGCACGCGGCCTCGTCGATGCAATCGTGACACCGGAGAATCTTCGCGACTCATTGATACTCTCCCTTCAAACGTGCCTAAACACGTCCTCGCCACATATCGGTGCGTTCGTTTTGCCGCCGATGTAAATGGAAAAGATCACTATCCGTCGCATAACCTATTCAGTATTTACGGGGTTGGTCGTAATCGGATTACTTCACTTAGTATTTTATGATTTCGAACCAGACCACGAAGGGCTAAAACGCCTCATTCTTGGATCCGCTTTAGCTTTGCTTAGTTTGCTTCTTTCCCTGATCGGAACAGCCGCTGTTATTTCGAACAAAACGAAGGGACAGCCGAACCTTTTTTGGGGAATCGCTCTATTCTTCGCTGCAATGCCCTTGATCTCGCTATTGTTGATTCTGTTGCTATAGGTAAGCCGCGTTGGGCCGTTCGTTTGCCCTCAAATGCCAATTGACCGGACTGGACACGGTTGTTGACCTAGCTAGCGTAAGTCTTGTAGACAAATTATTTAGCGTGTTGTCTCTTGGTATTGTCCATTGACTGTCCACCGGCTGTCCACAGGGTGTCCACTGAGTGTCCACAAGGCGAAAGTGGGCACTCAAGCTATTGACCTTACAAGGCTTAGAGCGATAAACGACCCGGATTTCGTCGGTTTTTTGAAAAAAAGAAATCAATCGGCTTTTGCGGGTTTGGGTTGGAATGTCAAAGAACAAATATCGATCAAAACTGTATCAGAACATTGCACAGATGTCAAGATGTATTAGTGATGCAACGCCAATGGCGGGGGACCGGCCTCCGAATGCTCGGCAAGCGCTTGCTGCAGTCCAGATCTGATACTCTATGGCCTTACTGCGTGCAGGATACCGACATAAACCGCTGCGTCTGATAACGTGCAAGGCCAATCCTCAGATATCGCCCTCGTTCACCGCTTACCTACCCTTA
>JBJMGN010000297.1:0-5430 GCA_045807885.1 Pyrinomonadaceae bacterium
ATGACAGGCTCGTATTCGCAAATAATTCGCTCCAGAATATCAATTCGAATATATACGTCGCGAACGTTACGAACAGCGCTAATTTGCAGGCACCGGCTGCCACGCCGACGGCGTCCGGCAATACAAAAAGTAATGCAATTCGCAATGAACCCGGCAATCACGCGCTCGTCGAGCTTGAACCAAGAGCAACGCCTGAGAAAACCCGCAACATTCCCAACACCATCTCCGGCGGCGTGCTGAACGGAAAGGCGACCAGCTTGCCAAGACCGCCGTATCCGCCGGCTGCCCGAGCCGTGCGCGCAAGCGGAGCGGTAAGCGTGCAGGTCTTGATCGACGAACAGGGAAATGTCGTCTCCGCATCAGCTGTAAGCGGCCATCCGCTGCTGCAGGCTGCAGCAGTGGCCGCGGCGCGCGGCGCGAAATTCTCGCCTACTGTTCTTTCGGGCCAGCCGGTAAAGGTCAGCGGCGTTATCACATACAACTTTGTTCCCTGAACAGACGTTCAAAAATTTGCTGCACAAGCAACCAACCTTCTTCGTTCTCGCATCAAGGGAGATGAAGTAATTCCCACATAGATTTCGTTATAAAAATTTCCAAAACCGAGTTTTGTTTTGGACACTGCGAGCTTTGGCTCGATGTGTTCTTGAGGGAGAGTTGTATGTCAAAAAAGAGTCTTATCGACCGAATTAGAGTAAACGAACCCTGCACGCAGGATTGGGAAACAATGCGCGGAAGTAAAACGGTACGCTTCTGCGATCATTGTTCAAAAAATGTAAATAACCTTTCTGAAATGTCGCGGAAAGATGCTGTTCGAATGATCCGCGCAACCGGCGCTGATATCTGCGTTCGATACATCAAAAATCCCACCAATGAATTGCCGATGTTTGCAGATCAATTGATCCAGATCAGTCGACGCGCGCCGCGGCTCGCAGCCGGAGTAATGTCCGCATCGATGAGTCTTGCGACAATGGCCTATTCACAAGGCAGTGCACGTTCGGCGGAACACAAAACAGCCAGCATAGAACGGGTTCAAACATCCGTTGATGAGAACAAAATGAACAAACCCGCTGACGATCTGAAAGCTCAACGGACGTTGTCGGGTACCGTCGTCGATCAAAATGGCGCGGCCATTCCGGGCGCTAAGGTGATACTTGGCGGTGCCGTTGATTCCAGAACTGTCATGGCGAACGACGAAGGCAAGTACAAATTTGATGAAGTTCCGGCGGGAAATTATATTCTTCAAACCGAATCGCCCGGATTCAGGACCCATTCTACCCGCATCCTGATCACAAATGACGAAGCTGCGAAGCACGACGTTGGAATGGACGTCGGCACGATCGAAGTGTCCGTCGACGTTCCGTTGGAGACCGAGATGGAAGTCTCGATTTCGGGCGGAGCCATGGTTATCGAATACACGACCGAGCTGAACAAAGCGGTGGCAAGTGATGATATCGAAAGAGTGACGGAACTAATTTCGCAGGGTGCGAACGTAAACGGCAAGGACGAAGGTTATGACAAGATCACGCCGTTGTTCATCGCTGTCGAAAACGGAAATGTTGAGATCGCAAAGCTGCTTTTGCAGTTTGGGGCGAAGGTAAACATTCGCGATTCAGAACGCCAGACGCCCCTGATGCGTCTTGACGACGATTCAAACGCCGAGATGGTCGAGTTGCTTTTGCAGCACGGTGCAAAGATCGACCTGGAAGACAAACAGGGAAACACAGCGTTGATCATCGCTGCGGAATACGCAAATGCGGACGTTGTCGCGGCTTTGTTACAGGGCGACCCGGACGTCAAAGTTGCTAACAAAGAAGGCCAGACCGCTTTGATGAACGCCGCTTACGATGACGATATCGAAAAAGTGCGCCTTTTACTCAATGCGGGTTCCGAGGTGAACGCAAAGAATAACGACGGAGAGACGGCTTGGGACCAGGCGTCCAATGAGGAAGTAGAAACACTTCTTGTTACGTTTGGTGCCGCCGTTAAGATCAAAGAAAAGACTGCTGATGACGACCGTGAGGAACCGCCGGTGGAAAAGGGGACGATACAAAATTAATTCGTTCGCACCAAATCTTGCTCGGGGCCGTCGGTCGGGCGGCCTCGTTTTTATGTCGAAAGATTATTTCTCGCGGCTCCTGGCGTGATAATATACTTCGCTTAAGGTCCTTGTAATACCGACATCCCCAATCTGATCCGCTATGAAATATTGCCCGACGTGTAAGACGCGTTACGACGAAGAGATACTGCGTTTTTGTATGAAGGATGGCACGCCGCTTATCGAAGAAGGCGAGCCGAAATTCACCGAGATGCCGAGTGCAAGCGTCGAGCAGGAAGACGATCCGGGCGAAGTAACGATTATCCGAAAAAAGGGCGAGATACCACGGCCGCCGCCTGAAATGGATGAAGAAGGTGGATTTGTGCCGCCCGAGCCCGAGTATCGGCCGGAGGAACCGGTTTTTCGGCCGAAGCAGGAACAGGCGCCGCGAATCGTTGTTCCGATGGACCAGCCGCGCGTTCACGCCAGCGTCATTCCACCGCAGCAGCAGCCGAAGTCGAACACGGTCAAGATCGTTTTTCTGACGATATTCGGGACGCTCGCATTGTTGGTTGTAGGCGCGCTGGGCTTCTGGGCGATATCGCGAGGGCTTTCGGATAACGGAAGCATGAATGCCAATGCGAACAATGCAAACGCGAACGTAAACATCAACACAAATCTCGGATTCGATTCGAACTTCAATTTCAACGGCTCGAACAGTTTGTTCAATGCGAACACAACGACAAACACAAATGCCAATGTGAAATCGCCGACGCCATCACCAAAACCGAGTCCTTCACCTTCGCCGTCACCGTCAGCTACGCCCGAGGATGATGAAACGCCGACCCCGACGCCTCGTCCGTCCGGTTCGGTGCCGAGTATGCTGCCGATGAACCGGCCGTCGCCTACGCCGCCACGCATGCTCCCGGCTAATCGTCCGCCTTCTAACCGGCCGAATAATACGGAATAAAAACGTGATAGGTGAAAGTTGATTGCTGATAAATGAAAATGCCAGATGCTAGTTTCGACTAGTACCTGGCACCGAAGATCTAAAATCCAAAACTATCGATTATTAACGATCACCTATCTACTAATACCGGACCTTTTCCACTTCTGATTCCGAAGCGCTGCGCGACTTTGACCATTCCTCTTCGGTTGAGTAAAAGTTAACGTCAAATGCCATTAAGCTCTTGACCGGTACCCCGTCAAAATCGCGCGGCCCGTCCTCAAAGCGAGCGATCGTTCCAATGCCGATCACTTCCGAACCCAGGCTTTTCACCAGCTCGACCGTCTCCTTGATTGCGCGGCCCGAACGCAGTATGTCGTCTACGATGATCGCGGGGTAAACGTCACCCTGCCCGATGTATTGCCGAAATTGCCGCTTGCCGTCTTCCATCTCGGCCCAATAGATCTGCTCGGCGCTCAGCGCTTCGCGTACGCCGAAGGCGACCATTATTCCGCCCGGGCTCGGGCTGATTATAGAAATCTTAGGCAGCCGGCTTGAGATCGCTTTCTCCATGCGAAACATTCGGCTCAGGCCGACCGACAATATCCGCGCGTTATCGTAATAACGAAACGCGAGCGGCATCTGAAAATAATGCGAGGCGTGCTTGCCGTTCGGATAAATAAAGTGGCCCTTACGGTACGCACCCGTTTTTTGCAGGATGTCCATTACCGATTCCGGTGTTGGAATTAGATCGACCATATCAATGCTCCTAAACCGTGCAAATGTACTTGCAGCGAAAGCTAATTCTAATCGCCTAACATTGGATTGTCCAAATAGAACTTTGGTACGCGAGCGATATCCCTAGAAATCGAATTACGGCAAGAATGGTCTTGACTAATATATATATCATTTGATATATAGTATTCACATGCCAAGGAAGTCACCCGAATCGTTTCTGCCGCTCAAGAGCAATTGGTTCCACATTCTTATCTCGCTCGCTGGGGGCGAACAACATGGTTACGGCATCATGCAGGAAGTACTCAAGCGAAGTGAAGGCAAGGTACGCTTGTGGCCGGCGACGCTCTACGGTTCGTTGAAGAAACTGATCCAAAATGGGTTGATCGTCGAATCCGGTGAAAGGCCCGCGCCTGAATTCGACGACGCTCGTCGCCGTTACTACAAATTGACCTCTCTTGGACAGAAGGTGCTCGATCTCGAAAGCCAGCGACTGCGCGACCTCGTCCGGGCTCTTGAAACCAAGCGCGGGCAGGAGGTGCATTCGTGAGCCGATGGGTTGCTGCCTGCAGTTTGGTATATCGACGCGTGTCTCGGGCGTTCCCTCGCGAGTATCGCGCCGTTTGCGGTGACGGACTGGAACGGCTTGGGGCCGACGTCATTCCGCTCATCTGGGACGAGCAGGGAATTCTCGGCTTGGCGAAGTGTTTTGCTGACCTCGCCGCGAGCTTACCCGTGGAATATTTCTCGGCCTGGGTTGGAAAATTAAAGGAGTCAATTATGAATGACGATCTGTTTGAAGGAACTTGGAAAGCGAATAACGAGAATTCAAAATGGGACCCGAGCTACACACCGGAAGAGGCATGTCTGCGTTTTGAACCGACCGAAGATGGATACCTGTTGGTGGCCTATGGCATCAAAGATGGACAACCCGTCGCTGAACGTCCGACACCTATATTTGCGGATGGAAGGCGACGTCCGATCGTAGATCTCAACGGCCGGCCGATTCCCGGAGTTCCACCGGGAGCCGTATCTTTCGGAACCCAGCCTGATCCGCGCACCATCGAATCCGGTGCCGAGGCCGACGGAGAGGTTCTTGGCAAAGGGACTTACCAGGTGTCGGACGACGGCCAAACCCTCACCGTCACCACCGAAGGCACGGGCTTGAAGGGCCCGTTTAAGGTCGTAGCAGTTTTTGACCGCGTTGTTCCCGATCCGTACTTACCGCAAAGTTGATCCTGTAGGGATATTTCAAAACTGCGACATCTCGGCCCCGCCGGCTTCTGTCAATATCACCTGCGTCAGCCAATGGTTGAATGGAATGAAGTGCAGAAGCCTGACCGCCCGGCTCCGCGAGGGCATCCCGAAGCGGGCGCGGGCCGTCAGGGAGGGCTAAACTAACAACCAAAGTCTAAGATCAAAAAACACGGACAAGAATCGAATCTCATCCGTGCCTGTCTGTGTTTATATGTGGTTGGTTTATTTTCTCAATAAACAAACGCATTTGGAGTCGGAATATCTCCTGTTACCCCGAATGTTTGTGAATATATCCCTGCGGTTGAGGCGAATATCCACCAAGTACTATTTGATGGTCTGAAGACTGCAAGGTCCTGTTTGCCGTCTCCGTCATAATCTCCAGGTGTCGGCACATCTCCAGATAGTCCCCATCTGGTAATATCGATCGAGAAGCTATCGGAATACAATCGGTACCAGG
>JBJMGN010000298.1:0-4780 GCA_045807885.1 Pyrinomonadaceae bacterium
CGCATCATTTCAATCAGGATGGCAAGCTGCAGTTCGCCGCGTCCTGAAACCTTGAATTGTTCTGCCGCCTCAGTCTCCGTCACACGCAGAGCCACGTTACCCAGCAATTCCCTGTCAAGCCTCTCCTTGATTTGACGCGAGGTAACAAACTTTCCGTCCAGGCCCGAGAACGGCGAAGTATTCACCCCGAAGATCATCGATATCGTTGGCTCATCGACGTTAATAACCGGCAACGGTTTCGGATTGTCCGCCAAGGTGATCGTCTCGCCAATCTCAACATCATCGAAACCCGCAAGCGCGACGATCTCACCCGTACCCGCCGACTCCACTGTTGCGCGCTCGAGACCTTCGAAAACAAACAACTCTTTCACGCGGGTCTTAACGATAGATCCGTCTCGTTTTGCAACGGCTACTTCCTGATTCTTCGCGATCTCGCCGGAGAAGATCCTACCGATCGCGAGCCGCCCGACGAACGGGTTGTAGTCAATATTAGCGACTAACAATTGAAGCGAATCGTCTCGCAAAGCGTGCGGAGCCGGGATCGATTCGATGATCTGGTCAAAGAGCGGTCTAAGGTTTTTGCCTTCGTCCGTTAATTCTTTTTTCGCGACGCCGTCACGCGAGATCGAATAAAGGATTGGAAACTCGATCTGCTGATCATTGGCACCGAGGTCAATAAACAGATCGTAGATCTCGTTCACCACTTCTTCGGGTCGCGAATCTTGTCGGTCGATCTTGTTGACCAAGGCGATCGCGGGCAATTTAAGTTCGAGAGCTTTTCGCAGTACGAATCTCGTCTGCGGCAGGCAGCCTTCTGCGGCGTCTACCAGCAATACGATCCCGTCAACCATCTTCAGAACTCGCTCAACCTCGCCGCCGAAATCGGCGTGGCCGGGCGTATCGAGGATATTGATCTTGTAATCGCCGAAGCGTACCGACGTGTTCTTCGCCATGATGGTAATGCCCCGTTCGCGCTCCAGGTCCATCGAATCCATCACGCGGTCGACGACCGCCTCGTTCTCCCGATGCGTGCCTGACTGAGCCAGCATCGCATCCACCAGCGTCGTCTTTCCGTGGTCAACGTGAGCGATAATGGCGATGTTGCGTATCTTGTTTGTAGCGATCATAGTCGTAATTCCCGAGCTCAAGGCAAACGAATATAATGCTACATCGGTGTTCGAAACGCAAAAAGCCGACGCAAATGCGCCGGCCTTTTCGAATCGAAGTCGAATTCTGAACTACCGAACGGTTTCGCCCCCAACTTTCAGATTATTGGTGACGCTGAACGCCCCAGGAACCGACCTTGCCACAATGTTCATATGGTTGTAATCGCCCATGTTGTATACGCTGCCTTCGAGCGTAATGTGTCCACGTTCAACAATTAAACGAACATCCGGGTTCACGGTCCAAAGGTATCTAGAGAGCCCACCCGAACGCGACAGCGTCGCGTAAAGATCGCGTCTGATCTGCTCGTCGAAACTTCCAACCGGTAGTACATCGATCCTGTTGATCACGCCGGTCACGCCTTTGACATGCTTTACATAACCTTCGGCGTCGCTCTTGTTGACAGCATTCCGAACCTTGCCGGTTAACGTTACAATCCCGTTATCGTCGATCGAAAATTCAATGTGATCGAAAACTTCGTATCTCGGGACCTTTAGAATGCTTTTCGAGACCTGTTTTTCCAGATCACCAGGCACCTGAGCAATTGCGCCAGACACCGTAAAAGACACAACTAACACAATTATTCCGAATAAATTTATAAGATTCCTCATCGCAAAAAAACGCTCCTCAAAATATCAATTATCTACTGGGAGACGCGATGATTTGACGAATTTTGCGTTGCTGCCGTTGTACGAAATCGCCCGTTTTGAATGGCTTTAGATGGGCTTACTTTGCGTTCCAGATCGCATGGTAGAGCACGATGGCAACGCTGCTTGAAAGGTTGAGGCTACGGACATTTTTGTTCGGCATGGGGATGGTGAGACAGTTTTCGCGGTTAAGGCTGAGAATATTTTCTGGAAGCCCTCTTGTTTCCGGACCAAAAATCAGACAGTCGCCATTCAGGTATTCAAATTCCGTATATGGACGGCTGGACTTGGTCGTCAAATAAAGAAATCTTGAATCCGGCAAAGCGGCAAATAGGGCTTCAAGATCCACATGCCGATAAAGTTCGACGTGCTGCCAATAGTCTAGCCCAGCACGTTTCAAAGTACGGTCGTCCATTCGAAAACCGGTCACACCGACGATATGGAGCGGCGTAAAGGTCGCAGCGCAAAGCCGAGCGATATTGCCGGTATTTGGCGGAATTTCGGGCTCGTAGAGTGCGACGTGAAGCATCTTTTTAATGGGCAAATTCATCAACTTATGGGCCGATCTGTTCGTGCGGCAATGCTCTCTCGCATCTTACTATGCTACAATCCGCGTTTGTTAATTCCGTCGTAAACTTCAGGAGAATCGATTTGTTTTTTCGCAGCGTCCAAATTTTAGTAGCCGTTTGCCTGTCGCTTTTTGTTTCGATCGCAGCCGTTGCTCAGGTTCCCAACGATCAAAAACCTGACGAGAAGAAAGGCCAGAAGGATCAGAAGAAGTCAGAAACAAAACAGAAAGGTCCCGCTAAAGAGCAGCAACTAACGGCTGAACAGATCGCCGAATCGGTAATTGTCGTTTATGCTTTTCCGGCTGGCCGTCCCAAGCTTAACCAGATACGTAAGACCGAAATAGAACGCGGTAAGTTGCTCATTACAGGCGCTGATGGCCAGGTAACGAATGCCAACTACCAGCGTTGGGCAATCAGGCCTGAAGCGGGCGGAGTCGCGAAAATAAGATTCGAGCAAGAACTTCCGACGGCAAGTTACTCGATGATCGTCAGCGGTGACAAGGTTTTTGGTATTTTCAATGATTCCGTATTTCAGCCGCGTGAGGACGCGACGATATCATTTCAAAACCGAAATCTTCATAGCATCGAGGCGCTGCTTTGGTACAAAGAAAACGAATCTAAGATCGAACTAGCCGGCCGCGACAAGATACTTGGCGTCGATTATCATCTTCTCGATCTCACCGACAAATTGGGGAACAAAACCCGCTTCTACATCAGCGCAAAATTTTTCCGCGTAATGATGCTCGATTACGAAACCGGCGGCATTAAGCAAACGCGTAAATTTCGAGATTATCGATATGCTCAAGGTGTTCTCGTGCCGTTTTATTCCGAGCTTCGTTCTGGAGATAAACTGCTTGAAGAAGTTCAAGTCGGCACCGTGACCTTTGGGCAGAAGGTCGATGAATCCCTCTTCAGTGCTGCATAATAATTTGCAACAAAAGCTGGGTTGTTCTGTTTAAGGATTTGAAATTTCGAGAATTCGAAAGTTTGAATCATAGAACAGGAGAAAACCCATGCAGTCCAGACGATCCCATTTACTACTATTTCTTTCATCAATCATTTTAGGCGTTTCAACGAGCGCCATTGCCCAAAGTAATGATCCGCGCTTCATGGTCGAAAGCAGTTATGACGTCGTTTTACAGGTCGTGATCGGTGGAGACGACAAAAGCGGAGGCCGGTTGCCCGAGAACCTGAACAATGTCACAAAGCAGCTCAAGAATAACTATCAGTTTGCCGACTATAGGCTGGCGAATACTTATATCGGTCGGATAGCGAATGGCGGAAATTTTGAGTTCAAATCCGTCTCGAACATTTTCGGCCGTGCTGCTGACAGTGAAACGCCGAGTTTCCTGGAATGGACACTCGGGGGACTGCGAGCAGGACCGAATGCCGCGGGGAAAAATGAGCTTATGCTTCAGGTTTTTCGCTTCGGCGCGCGCATCCCGATCCGAACCGGCGGTGTCCGCGAAGAAGGTGGCAAACCTTTCCCAGTGATCAATTACGAGGCGATCGGATTAAGCTCTGGCCGGGTTACGCTCAGCGAAAACACACCTACGTTACTCGGTTCGCTTTCGTTGCCGACATCCGACCATTCGATGTTCTTGGTGCTGACGCTGCGTCCGGCATAGGTCCAAAATAGGCAAGTTTTGCAACTTTTCATGCCGTTCCGCGTGATCGCTAATGCGGAACGGTTTTTGTTTCGATCGGAAAACTGTTGTACAAACGTATGCGTGTATGGCATTGGGCAAGGTCGAAACCAGGAACGCGGAGGAAATTCCCTCGCCAATGCCTGACCAAAAACTTTCCGATCACGAGTTGGTCGCTGAAACGCGCTCGGGTAATGAAGAAGCGTTTGCCGAGATCATTTCGCGATACAAAAATCCGATAACGAATTTTCTGTATCGATTTTTGAACGATTATGAAGAAGCGGTCGATCTTGCGCAGGAGACTTTCGTCAGAGTTTATTTCGCACTTGACCGCTATCACACTGAATATGCGTTTTCGACATACATTTATCGGATAGCAACGAATCTCGCGATCAGCGAGATCCGAAAGCGGAAACGGCGAAGTATTCTTTCTTTGACAGGCCTTTTTCAGAGCAGTGAGGACGAAGGCGTAGAGTTTCAACCGGCCGATACCAGGACGTTGCAGAACGTCGGATTGGAAGAAGATGAGTTGAGCGCCACGATCGCAAAAGCGATAGAGACACTGCCGCCGAAATACAGACTGCCTGTTGTTTTGAGAGATGTTGAGGGGCGAAGTTATGAAGAGGTCGCGGCGATATTGGAATTAGGATTAGGCACGACGAAATCGCGTATCAGCCGCGGTCGAGGGTTGTTGAAGGAAAAGCTAAAGGATCATATTTAGTCTTAAGGAAAAAGCGAGAAGTCATGGATCCCC
>JBJMGN010000299.1:0-3103 GCA_045807885.1 Pyrinomonadaceae bacterium
CAGACGCCAACCGAAAACCAACGCGCACGGAGATCAGGAATTGTTCGACTTATCTAAGACGTGTATTTGAATTGATCGACCCGCCGATCGTCGCAACGCTCGGCAGTGTCGCTCTCGACGCAATCAAAACTATAGATCCGCACACATTCACCTTAAGGGAAAACGCGGGCCGAGTTTTCGACTGGAACGGAAGGAAGCTTATTCCCCTATACCATCCCAGCCCCCAAGTCATCGCCGCTCAGCGCGGCCTCGATTTGCAGTTATCGCATTTCGGCGAGCTATCCAAACTAATATAATGATCGTTGATGGACAATAACGCTTACGGTCACATCCGCTCCGGTGGCGCCGGCTTTATCGAAATGCCCCGGGGGCTAATAGCCGTTTCGGGAAAGGAAGCTATTCAGTTTCTAGACGGACTGATCACGAACGACATGAAGACGCTCGAGGATGGCGGAAAGATGCTCGCTGCCTTTCCGAATGCGAAGGGGCGTTTGCTTGCGGTCGTTCGTGTGATGCGGCAGGGTGAGCGGTTTCTGTTCGAAACTGAAGAAGCAACAAGAGAAGCGGTCTTTCAAAATCTGTTTCGTTTTACGTTTGCCGGTGATTTTTTCGTCGAGGATCTTTCAGGACAGTATCGTTATTTCGAACTGTTCGGGCTCGAAAATGCGCCGGCCATCACAGTCTGGTTGATGGCGTGGCAGACTGAATCACCGGAAACATCGGGCAGCTTGATGTTTACGACGAATTCGGTTTCAGGGTATTTCGCTTCGATCGATTCCGCCGATTCATTTCGAAACGATCTGATCCAAAGCAGCGCTGTCGAAATCGATGTGGAACTATATGAAACCCTGCGCATCGAATCCGGGATTCCGAAATACGGCATCGACATGGACGAAACGACGATCGTTCCGGAGCTCGGCCTCGATGGCATGATCTCCTACACCAAAGGCTGCTATATCGGGCAGGAGATCATCGCCCGCATTCATTTTCGTGGGCATGTAGCGAAGCAACTAACAGGGTTGATCTTGTCGGAACCGGGATCCGTTGCGACGGGTTCGGAGTTGGCAGATTCGGACGGTAAAAACGCCGGCCGGATAACTTCTGTTACATATTCGCCAAAGCTGGAAAACACGGTCGCTCTCGCTTTCATTCGTTTTGAACATCTTGCCGAGGAACCCGAACTCAAAACCGGAGGAACGAGTGCGACGGTAACGAGTCTTCCTTTCATAAAGTAAGATGAATGTCGAACAGAGCAATATGGACGAACTCGATATCGACCTAGAGAGCGCGAAACTCGCTTATACCATTATTCATTCGCTCCTCGATGGGCACGAGGCATTGAGCGATCTGCTCGTGGTGATGTCGCATGCCCTTGATGAAGAGACCTTAAAGGCTTTAACGTTGACCGGCGAATGGCAGAAGTATTTGGATTCGAAACGAAATCTCGAGACGACGAAAGTACAGATCGAAAAATTTACAGATGAACTCCGAAAGCTCGAAAATTCTTGATCTGCTGATCATCGGTGCCGGGCCGGCGGGTATCGCGGCGGCGTATGAGGCGAAGCAAGCCGATCTCGATTATGTGGTGATCGAGAAAGGGCTGATCGCAAATACCGTATATCACTACCCAGTCGGGCTGACGGTTTTTTCGACGACGAACGAGCTTGAGTTCAATGAAGGCGATCTTAAGCCTGCCCGCGAAAAGCCGACACGTGAGGAGCTGCTTTCCTATTATGTTCGGTTTGTTTTGGATAATGAGTTGAATGTGAAGACTGAGGAAGCGGTTCTGCAGGTTAGGAACCAAGGAGCTCCCGCAAAGTCGCAACGTCGTGAAGAAGAAAACGATAAGGACGCTGATGGGTTTATCGTAGTAACAGATAAATTAGAGTATCGGGCGAAAAACGTGTTGTTTGCGATTGGTGCGATGGATTATCCGCGAAAGTTGAATGTTCCGGGTGAAGATCTACCGAAGGTGCACGACCATTTTCGCGAGACTTATCCCTGGGTGAAGAAGAAAGCGTTGATCGTGGGCGGCGGAAATTCGGCGGGTGAGGCGGCGTTGTTTCTGGCGCAGGAAGGCGCGGAGACGACGCTGGCGATATTTCGCGATGACTGGGAAAACAACGATCCGAAGCAGGGCTGCATAAAATATTGGGTCAAACAACCGCTCGAGGAAGAATTGAAAGAGCATTGTCTACGGCTTTTTTTTCTCGGTAAAGTGATCGAGATCCGTGAAACGGAAGTTGAGTTAGAGAACGAAGCGGGCGAACGGGTCGTGATCGAGAACGATGTGGTGTTTGTGCTTATCGGGGCCGACGCGGACCTCTCGATGTTAAAAGGTCTTGGTGTCGAAACTACGAACGGCAAATATGGCGAAGTTCCGGTTTACGATCCTGAGACTTATCAAACCAACGTACCCGGCGTTTACGTCGCGGGCCATTTCACAAACGAGCGCCATATAAAAGGCGCTATCGACGCGGCGAAAAAATTAGTCCCTCAATTGGTTGAAAATTTGCCCGCGAAACACGCGAAATCGTCCAAATAAAAAAGGCGGGCTTGGCCCGCCTCTTTTTAGCGCATTTATCCGGGTCTATTAATTTCCGTCCGGCGTCCGCATTTTCATCATCACGTTTTGTTCCTTAAACCGTTCGCCGATGTTGGCGGGATTAAGGTCGTAGGATGTGACTTCGAAAACGTCGGAGGCTTTGTCGCCGACGGTGGTGGCCCAGCGGTATGGAAGCTGAACGCCGCCCGCGTCGCGGAAATCTGAAAACTTCACGATCGATTCAACACCCTTCGCCGTCGCTTCCTCATGTCGTTTGAACATCACCACGTCTTTCGTGCCGTCTGCCGGGCCTTCAATTTTGTGGTAGAACTGGTCGATTTCCGGCATCAGGTGCCCAGAGTAGCCGATCGCAAGCGGCAAGCTGTTCGATTTGCCGATGTAAAGCTTGAAGGACTGGCCGCCGAATTCCGCGTTAACGATATTGGCCGCTGTTCCATCCACGTCACCTTCACCGACGAACGTGTAGCTCACATCCATCCCATCAGGCGCTGTCAACAACAGGCCGAGCGTCGTGCGGAGCAGTTCGTTCTGCCGAAT
>JBJMGN010000300.1:0-4114 GCA_045807885.1 Pyrinomonadaceae bacterium
CGAAGTTCGAATTGGTTGGCGTAATTGCAAACCAGTTTTCTGATCTCGGCTTCGCACTACGCTTTGTTGATGTTACTGATATCCAGCAGCAATTTCTGAAGGACTTTGCGGCATTGCACGAGACATCCTGACCTCATTTCCAGCCTCGATCCTATGATAAAATTTCGGCGATGGCCCTCACGCTTGAAACGCCGATAGTCGAGCTTCACCTTCACGAGGTCGGCAAACTCACAAGCTACATGGCACGCAAACTTGCCGTGGCCATAGCTTCGTATGTGAACAAGAGCGAGCCCGACGAAGCTAACGTCGAAGACCTCCTCAATTATTTTCCTATTCGTTACGAAGACCGTTCAAATCTGGCAAGGATCGATGAACTGGGTCCCGGCCTCGAAGCATCCGTTGAACTCTATACAAGGTCGTCCGGTGCATTTCAGGTCAACAATAAACGTGCGCCGCGCCAAAATCTTTATATCTACGAGGTTTCCGCCGGCGACCGCGAACGGACGCTGAAGCCGGTGATCGTTTGGTGGTTTTTATCCGGCAGAAATGCGAAACACATCATTCAGTATTATGACGAGCGGTTTGGACGCGGTTCACGTTTTGTGGCTCACGGCGAATGGAGCTGGAGCGAACGCCGCGGGACATTCGAATTGAAATTACAAAAACCTGACGAGCTTGAATTGCTGCCGAATGACGAGGCACCTGACGAATTTGGCCTGTTAAAAAGCGAGCCCGCTGCGTCATCGAAAAAACAGGAGAAAAGCGAAGACCGCTCACTTGACGAAGATATCGCAAATCCCGAATTCGCAATGGTGCATACCGCGCGGCGGGTTCCGATCTATCGAAAACTCGGGCCATTTCAAACTAAACGCCTGCGTGAGATCGTTTATGACGTAACGAAAAAGCTGGATGCTCAAGCCGTCCCGGAATTCCTGCCGTCGGAGTTGATCGAGAAATTCCGCCTCGTATCGCGAGCTGATGCGATAAAAGAAATTCACTTCCCTCCCGAGAATTCTCAGATCTCGGATTACGCGATGTTCCGGAGCCAGGCGCATCGGCGTCTCATTTTTGAGGAGTTTTTCTGGCTTTCTTTTGGCTTACAGCTGCTGCGCGGTGAGCGGCAGAAGGAACCAAAAGGAACGGTCATCGAGATTCCTGATGAAACGCTGAGACGGATCGAGGCTTTCGTTCCGTTCGAGCTAACCGCAGCTCAAAATAAAGTGATTGCGCAGATCATGGGCGACATGCGTTCGGACGCGCCGATGAACCGCCTTCTCCAGGGCGACGTCGGCAGCGGAAAGACGATCGTCGCATTCATAGCGATGTTCGTCGCAATGGAAAACGGCTATCAGGCTGCATTGATGGCACCGACCGAAATACTTGCAGAGCAGCATTTTCGAAACGCCTCAAAGATTTTTGATGAAACCGGTTATCAAGTGGGGCTGCTTTCCGGCGGGATGAAAGCAGCCGAGAAACGAAAAATGCATGCGGCGGTCGCAAATGGCGAGATCCATTTGTTGATCGGCACTCATGCGGTAATTCAGGACGCGGTCTCATTCGAAAATCTCGGCCTCGCGGTCATCGATGAGCAGCATCGTTTCGGCGTGATGCAGCGCGCCGAACTTTTAAAACGCGGCTATAATCCGGACGTCCTTGTTATGACCGCGACGCCGATTCCCCGCTCGCTGGCAATGACCGTTTACGGCGACCTCGACGTTTCGATCATCGATGAAATGCCGCCCGGCCGCACGCCTGTAAAGACCGTAGTCCTCGGCGAAGATCAACGGGAAGGCGTTTACAAGGGCATTGCGCGCGAGGTCGATCTGGGCCGGCAGGTATATGTCGTTTATCCGCTGGTCGAGGAATCGGAAAAGCTCGACCTAAAGGCTGCTACGAAAATGTACGAGGAGCTGCGAAATCGTATCTTCCCTGATCGAACCGTCGGTCTAATACACGGCCGGATGAAGGCCGCGGAAAAAGAAGAAACGATGCGTCGATTTGTCTCCGGCGAGTTGAATATTCTCGTCTCGACTACGGTGATCGAAGTTGGAGTCGATGTGCCCAATGCGTCGCTTATGGTCGTTGAACATGCGGAACGCTTTGGGCTTTCGCAGCTTCATCAGCTTCGCGGGCGTGTCGGACGCGGTGCCGAACAAAGCTTTTGCGTGCTGCTTACAGGCGATAAAAAAACAGCGGTCGCAAAAGAAAGGCTTGGCATAATGGAACAGACCAATGACGGTTTCAAGATCGCCGAAAAAGACCTTGAAATACGTGGGCAGGGCGAGATCTTGGGGACACGTCAGTCCGGAATTCAAAATTTTAAGATAGCGAATATTATCCGTGATCTTGAGATCCTCGATGTGGCCCGAAAAGAAGCCGAATATTACCTCACTAAAAGGCGAACGTCGAACGAGACTTCAGCGATGGTCGAGCGCGTCGTTCGCGCCAAAATGCTTCGCCACGCGCACGTTGGCTGACGTACGTTCTCGGACGTGCGGGCTTTCATCACAAACGTTACAATCGGAGGATGCGTGTTATCTCGGGTATTTACGGCGGTCGTGTATTGAAAAGCCCGCCCGATGGCAAAACGCGGCCAACCTCCGACCGCCTGAGGGAAACGATATTCAACATTCTTGCGCCACGCATCGAAAATGCCCGATTTTTGGACCTTTGCGCCGGGACCGGGGCGATCGGGATGGAAGCTCTTTCCCGCGGCGCTGAACACGTCACGTTCGTTGATCGTTCTCGAAAAGCCTGCGCGCTGATCGAGGAAAACCTCGACCTTCTCGCTATTCCCGAAGAAACAACCGATATTCAGGCTCTCTCCGCGGAAAACTTTGTCGGCCGCTCGCACGAGAAGGGCTGGGACGTTGTTTTCTACGACCCGCCATATGACGGCGATTATGGCGTTGTGCTTTTTGAATTTGGGTCGCCCGAAAATAAACTTTTGAATGACGAAGGAATTCTGATCGCTGAACATCACACCAAGAATGCTTTGCCCGACGCGGCGTATTTACTTCGCCGCTGGCGAATTTTGAAACAGGGCGAAACGAGTTTAAGTTTTTACGAACGCAGCTAGTACTTCAAGCGGGTTGCGAAATGACCGCTGAGTTCATTGGACCCTGATGAAAATTTTCATCTGGCTTATACTCTGCCTGGTTTGGGGAACGACCTGGATTTTTATCAAGGTCGGCCTTGAAGACCTGCCGCCGATCACGTTCGCCGCGGCGCGGTTCCTTTTGGCAGTTTTGATCCTTGCGCCCGTCATCAGGGTCTTGCGGCTCGAGATGCCGCGCACCGCCGCACAATGGAAACTGATCTTGCTTACCGGCGTGCTCCAATTTTCTATCAACTACAGCCTCGTATTTTGGAGCGAACAGTATATTACGTCGGGCCTCGCGGCAGTTCTGCAGTCGATGATCACTGTATTCGGCCTTGTTCTCGCCTGGATCTTTCTACCGGCCGAACGGATCACATATCGGAAAGTGATTTCTGTCCTGCTAGGCATTATTGGCGTCGCTGTTATCTTCCGTGACCAGCTGCAGATCGAAAGCCTGATGGCATTTGCCGGCTGTGTGGGGATCGTTGTCGGAGCGTTCGCCGCGGCCCAGGCATCCATCCTCGTAAAGGCAAAGGCCGGCGGTATCGATCCGGCAACACTGGTTTTTTCGCAGATGCTTTGCGGACTTCCGTTAGTGATCGTTTACGCGCTGTTTGCGGAAGGAAACCCTTTGAATTTCAATTGGTCGACCCGTGCGATCGTGTGCATTGCTTATTTGACCGTTTTCGGCACCATCGCGGCCTTTTGGTTATACTATTGGCTTTTGAAACGGGTCGAATCGACAAAAGCAATGATGATATCGCTCGTGACGCCGCTCCTGGCAGTTGTCATTGGCAACATAGTGATCGGCGAAACACTTCCGCCGCAGACCATTATGGGCGGCGTGCTGATCATGGCGTCGATCGGGCTGATCGTGTTCGGAAGAAAAGCGATCGATAGGCAGAGCGAAATGGACGACCCGCTGCTTCAAAACACCGGCGGCTGAAACTTTTCTTGGCATTCGATCAGGTCCGGCAATGAGCTCTTCTCATCATCTGTTCTGAAAAGCTAATT
>JBJMGN010000301.1:0-5074 GCA_045807885.1 Pyrinomonadaceae bacterium
CGCGTCCTTCAAAATAAGCTGCGCGTTGCGGACGTTCTTATTGAGATATTCCACGACCATATCGATCGTGACGGCATCGTGGCTGGAATGCCAGCAGTCGTAATCGGTGACGAGCGCGAGCGTCGCGTAGGCGATCTCAGCCTCGCGAGCTAGCTTTGCCTCCTGCAGGTTGGTCATGCCAATGATGTCCATTCCCCAACTGCGATAAACATTCGATTCGGCAACGGTCGAGAATGCCGGGCCCTCCATGCATACATATGTGCCGCCGCGATGTGTCTTCACACCGACCGTTTTGCACGAAGCTTCTAAAATATCGCCAAGCTCGCTGCAAACCGGATGCGCGAACGTGACGTGACCGACGATCCCTTCACCGAAAAATGTCGATTCCTTCGCACGTGCCCGCGTGCGATCGAAAAATTGGTCCGGAATTACCATGTCCGTCGGTGCATATTGCTCTTGCAGACTGCCGACCGCCGATACGGAGAGTATGTATTCCACACCGAGCAGCTTCATCGCATAGATGTTTGCTCGGTAGGGCACCTCCGTCGGCGTAAACTTATGCCCGCGTGCGTGCCGCGGTAGGAAAGCGACAGTTACGCCATCCAATTCACCGACGATAAACGCATCGGACGGGCTCCCAAACGGCGTCTCTACCACTTGCTCGCGCACGTTCTCCAATTCCGGCATCTGGTACAGACCACTGCCGCCGATTATTCCAATATTTACTTTTTCCATTCTGAGATTCAGCAAAAAGATTGATTGTAATAATTGGGCGAGGCGACTTCAATTGGCGCCTTGGTTTTATTTGCGGTCTTTGTGTTAATAATTCACGCAAAGCCGCAAAGTACGACAAGAATGCAAAGCTGTAGAAGAAAGTTTAAGTCTGCTCCATTTCCGCGAGGTCTTGAAGATCGTCGTAGGCTTTTTGAAGCACGGGGCGGGCGCGGGTGGAACCGTCCATTTCGCCGATGTAGCCTTCGCGGACCATCGCGTCGAGGATGGCTGCGGCACGTCCGTAGCCGATTCGGAGATGGCGTTGAAGGAGTGAGGTAGAGCCGCGTTTCGCGGAGACTACGCACTTGAGAGCGTCCCAAAATAGCGGATCGCGTTTGCCCGGTAGATCGCCGCTGTCGTCCAATTCTTCTTCGGTCTTTGTGATCGTCGTATCGTATTCGGGCCGGCCCTGCGATTTGACGTGCGCGACAATTTTTCCGATTTCAACCTCGTCGACAAATGCACCGTGAACGCGAATGACTTGCGAGCTTGCGGGCGGCAGGAAGAGCATGTCGCCCTTGCCGAGCAGGCTTTCGGCACCGTTGGCGTCGATGATCGTCCGCGAATCGACCTTAGACGAAACGCGGAATGAAATTCGCGCAGGCAAGTTTGCCTTGATCAAGCCGGTAATAACATCGACCGACGGCCGCTGAGTCGCGAGCACGAGATGTATTCCGACGGCACGTGCCATCTGCGCTAATCTCGTGATCGAATCTTCGACATCTTTGCCCGCGACCATCATCAAGTCGGCAAGCTCGTCGATAATGATCACGATAAATGGCAGCGTCCGGTGCGGTTCGCCATTGTCGTCCCACATTTCGAGATCGTTGCGGCGTTTCGCCTCAGCGTTATAGCCATCGATGTTGCGGACACCGTATCCTGCCAGGTCCTTGTAACGCCGTTCCATCTCAAGAACGGCCCATTTCAGCGAGACGGCAGCACGTTTTGGGTCGGTTATGATCGGCGTCGCGAGATGCGGAATATCGGCATAAAGCCCGAGCTCGAGCCGTTTCGGATCGACCATAATGAACTTCACCTGGTCGGGCCGAGCCTTATAAAGAATCGAAACCACGAGTGAATTCACTCCGACCGATTTACCAGCTCCGGTCGCCCCCGCGATCAAAAGATGCGGCATTTTTGCGAGGTCGGCAACATAATTGAGGCCGTCGATCGTCTTGCCAAGAGCTACTGTCAGAAGCGATGCCGAATCCTTAAATTTTTTCGATTCGACCACTTCGCGGATCTGGATCGTTTCGCGTTTTTGGTTCGGCACTTCAATGCCGACATACGCCTTGCCGGGAATGCGGTCGATGCGGATCGATTCGGCCTGTAGAGCGAGACAAAGGTCATCCACCAGTCCGGTTACGCGCGAATACTTTACGCCCGGGTCGGGCTTGAATTCGTAGGTTGTCACTACAGGACCGGGACAGATATTGACGACTTTCCCAGCGACATTGAATTCTTTCGTTTTTTCCGATAACAACCCAGCGGCAGAGCGAAGATCATCGTCTTTTTGCTCGATCGGAGGAGCAGGCGGAGTCAAAAGCTGCGTGCTTGGCAATACGTAATTTTCAAAATCCTGAGTGTTGGAACCCAGATCGATCGGCTCGTCGGCTTCACCATCGGTCGGCAACGCAGGTAGTTCGTTTGTTTGCTTTACCTGTTCGATAGGAAGCTCTTCGGCTGCGGGAACATCATCGGAAATGATGGTATCGGGAACCTGCTCGCTTCCAGTGATAGTCGGGATCGACGGCGTCTCATCGAGAGGCAGATCCGGCTGCGTAACCCCGGCCGCCGCAGCACGTGTTTTTCCACGGTTGACAGTCGCGATCGAGGGCTCGTCTTTTGAAATCGTCGGTGTTTCCGTAAGCGATTTTTCTGCGTGCGAAGCTTTGCGTTTTTCAAGCCGCTCATTTGCCAAAGAGATCTGTTCGGCGCGCGATTCGCGGCGTTTCTTTTTCCAATCGTCGAAACGCACGCGGAAATTTGCCCACGCCATTTCAAAACTGCCGAAAAGCCCGAGGAACGAAAGGTCGGTTATCAAAAGCACCGAGGCCAGAAAAACTGCGGCGAGCAAGATCGATGCTCCGACGGTTGAGAGAAAATAGACCGAATAAGTCGCAAAAAATGCACCTGTCATTCCGCCGTGCCATCCGATCAAATGCGCGAGGCTGGAAGCGGACGCAATGAAAAAGAAATATCCAACGATCCGCGATTTCGTCGGCGTAAGGCTTTCAGATTGAAATACTCGCCATCCGATCAAGCCGAGCAATGCCGGAAACAAATACGCCGTGATACCGGAGATCGAAACAAGAAGTTCGGCAAAATTCGCGCCGACCATGCCGATCCAATTCTTTGTTTTTTGTGAAGTGGCAGAGTTGAACGTCGGATCGCCCGGGTCGTATGAGACAAGGCACAAAAACGTCAGCACCGCGGAGGCGAACAGCGCGATCGCGATTACTTCATTGGCGCGCGAACTTTTCGCCGCACCGCCGCGTTTTTTCAGCAGCGTAGCTCCGTCCGCGAGACAGAAGTTAAGATCTTCGTCTGTGTAGGTTTTTTTGCAGGTCGGACAAATTTTCATCCAGTTATCGAAGAGGCCTCTCCGTAAGGGAGGGCTACGTTTCGTGCCGTGAGTTTACCCTTCCCTCAAGCGCGGGCTTCTGCACTTTTCTTGAACATCAAAAACTCTTTAATAAACTCATCGATCTCACCATCTAGCACTGCATCGACGTCTGTTACTTCAAATTTTGTCCGGGTGTCTTTCACCAAACGATACGGATGAAGCACATAATTGCGTATCTGCGATCCAAACGAGATGTCCATCTTGCTTGCTTCGAGGTCGGCGGTTTCCGAGCGGCGTTTTTCTAATTCGAGTTCGTAGAGTTTAGATCGCAGGACCTGCATCGCAACTGCGCGATTCTGGATCTGCGAGCGCTGATTCTGACATGTTACAACAATATTCGTTGGAAGATGCGTAATTCTTACGGCCGAATCGGTAACATTTACGTGCTGGCCGCCTGCACCGCTGGAGCGATAAGTGTCGATCCTCAGGTCTTTGTCCTCGATGTTGACCTCTATATTTTCATCGATTTCGGGCGATACGAACATCGATGCAAAGCTCGTCTCGCGGCTGCCGCCGGAATTGAACGGCGAAATACGGACGAGGCGGTGAACCCCTGCCTCGGTTGCCAGTAACCCGTAGGCATAATCGCCTTCAACGCGAAATGTCGCTGACTTAAGGCCTGCTTCGCTGCCTGATTGCTCGTCGAGGATCTCTACTTTGAACCCGCGTTTTTCTGCCCAGCGCAAATACATCCGCAGAAGCATTTGGCAGAAATCCTGAGCGTCGGTTCCGCCCGCGCCTGCCTGCAGCGAGCAGATAGCATTGTTCGCATCCGTTTCACCGGAAAGCAGCGATTGCACCTCGGCGAGCGTCACGTCTTTTTCGAGCTTATTAATTAACGTCTCAAGCTCTTTTGCTGAATCAGCATCCTCGGCGGCAAATTCAAATAACACCTCGGCGTCGGAAACTCCGCTCTCGAAATCCTTTTGCTGCTGCAACGCTTTTTCGATGCGGCTGCGCACGCCCATCACCTTTTGGGCCTTTTCCGAATCGTCCCAAAATCCCGGTTCCGATATCTGTGCTTCCAGTTTTTCTAGCTCTTTCTGTTTGGCAGGACGGTCAAAGAAACCTCCCAAGTTGGGTAACTTTTTCTTTGATCTCTTCGTGTTTTGTTTGTAGGTCTTGTAGTTCCATTTCAATTGCAGAAGCCCGCACGTTAGTAAGGGCGTAACGAAAAATTCATTTTACGTGATCGATTTGTGAACGTACGCGAAATTTTACGTCCTGATTACGCCCTTACTAACGCGCGGGCTTCGGCATTTCGTCGTACGAATCCAAATATCAACAACGCAACTGTTACGATCGAACACAGCCACGCGAACCAGTCGCCGTACTTAACATAAAACGTCTGCGAGCCGTCGGACTTAGAAACGCTCCAAACGCGGGTTGCTTCAGTGTAAGGCTCAGCGGCGTCGAGCACCTGACCGCGCTCATTTATATATGCCGTGATCCCAACGTTCGTCACGCGGAGCACGGGCCGGTTCGTCTCGACCGCGCGGAAGACGGCGTTTGCCAGATGCTGTCGCAGAACCGGCGTCGGTCCGAGATAGCCGTCGTTCGTCATTTCAATTATCGCAACGGCACCGCGGCGGACATACTCACGCGAGAGCTGCCCAAAATGCGATTCAAAGCAGATCATGATGCCTGCCCTGGCATCGCCGAGCGGCACAAGAT
>JBJMGN010000302.1:0-3142 GCA_045807885.1 Pyrinomonadaceae bacterium
CATCGGCCGCGGGTCGCGTTCAAAGCCAGTCGATATCGCGCTTTCGGGCGATCCAGAGATAAGTCGTCGACACGTAACGATCGGCACCGACGGGCAAGGGAACTTTTGGGTGATAAACGAAGGTCGCAATAATGCGATGATCGGAACATACGAATTGGCGACCGGTCAGCGCGTGCCGATCAAGCCCGGTGTCAGTCTCGCCGTTTGCAGCTACATCCTTCGAATTCAACCGCGTTAAACCCTTCGAAAGAAATAGCTTCATGAAAATCTGCGGACTGTGATATAACTTTCGTAATCGGAAACACGTCCTTTAGGACAACCTCGGGAAAACTCCAAACAACCTGTCGCACGCAGATCGCTTAACGAAATCGTTCGTTTTGCGGCTTTGCTCGATTTCTACAGCCCACATCACAACGATCGATCGCCCCGCTATGTTAGTTTCGCGGGGAGAAATTGAATTAAAAATGGAAGGTTTAATGTGATGGAAAATTACAGTTCGAAGATCTGCTCAAAATGTTACTCGGTCCAGGAGCCGTGGTCGCGATTCTGCGATAACTGCGGCAAGGCGTTTGCTCCGACAGCGGCGATTGACGGCAACATTTCGGTGATCACCAAAACGTTTCTGAAGCGTCAGGTGTCTCAAACGCGTCCGCTCTTCTGGCTATGCATAATCATCGTCGGGATGCTCGCAGTGTTCGGTTTTGCAAAGGCAGGTGTTTTTCGCGGCTCGGCACCCGATGCGCCAGTTTCCCAGAACCCGGATTCGATGGTATCCAGAGACGAGAATGCGAAAACAGTCGAAGCAGTTGTTATCCAAGCAAGCTCTGCGAGCGATGCTCTTGATCTGAATAACAGCGTTTTCGAAATGCGTGACCAGACGCCTGCAGCTCATACTCAAGTACGGCGCACACTCGTTTCGAAAGTGAGTAAGCCGGCAACGAAACCCGCGGAACCAGAGCCGGCGACTGAAACAGCCGAAGCGGCAACTCCGGTGAAAACCGAAGTACCTGCACCGAAGCAACCTGAGGTGATCGGCCCTAAAGAAGAAAACACGGCTGCGGCGCCGAAAGGATACGTGCGCGGGCCGATGGGAGGTTGTTATTACATCAGCCAGAGCGGGAGCAAGCGATACGTCGATCGCAGTTTGTGTAACTAGAGGCTCGCAAAAGGGAATTCTCGGGCTTCGATCAATTGCCGCAGCTCGGACAATGATGTGAACGCCTGATCTCGGAGCTCGGGAGGATAATTGAATGCTTTAGCGTTCGTGGCGAACTCGTCTTCGTCCAGGATTTCGACTTGCCCATTGGGCCACACGATAAGGTCGATATCCAGGTCGACGTAATCCAACACCCCGTGCCTTAACATCGGCGGTTTCGTGATATTGCAGTAAAAGTTCCGAAGATTGCCGTCGCAATCTTCAAACCGGAACACGTTGTACCAATTGTCGAGCCAGTAGTATTCTCGCGAAAACGTACCTTTTTCGATCACGCCAAGTTTGGGATGCTCGACCAGCTCGTCAAACTCGCCTAAAAAAACGTAAAGCCGGTCGGTCTGATCGATTAATCGGCATTTCCAACTGCGACGGATGCTCAGGTCGTACTTTCGGGAAGTGATCGTAAATTCCTGACCGATCATTGTTTATTCGGGTTTTGTTCGAACTACGAGGACCGAACAGGGAGCGTGGTGAACAACCGCGTCCGAGACAGACCCGATCAGCAGCCTTTCCCATGCCCGATATCCATGCGAACCGACCACGACAAGATCCGGTTTCATTTCGTCGGCCGTTTCGACTATCCGGCTCTCGGGTGAGCCAAATAATACCTCGGTCGAGATATTTATGATTTTATTGCCGAGGACAGTCTTCAGCCGCTCGACAGTTTCATCGAGCGAACGTACCGCGTTTTCTCTGGTCGTTTTTTCGAGTTCCGTAGTGTCCGGAAGGTAGCCGCCATAAATATCCCTCGCGACGGGAAAGCCAACATCTACCACACTTATGACCTTTATCTCATCACCCTCGTTAAGGGCAAGCTGCCTGAAAGCGCTGACCGCGCTGAAACTTTGCTTTGCGCCATCGGTGGCAAATAAGATTTTCATTTAACCTCCCAGCGGCCAGGGGCCCATAAATTCCTATGTTTCGTTATTGTATAACGGATCTCGGGTTGTAGCTCAAGAGCTTAGATATCGGCGCCCATAAGCTTTTGGAGGAGCTGTTTAAAGATCAACGCCTCGGTCGACGACATTCCTAAAATTGTTTGTTCTTCGATCTCAGCCCATTTTTCCTCGACCAGCACTTTAACCGCGTCACCCTTATCGGTAAGGAATATACGAGTTGAGCGGCCATCGTCTTCGTAACGTTCGCGCGTTACATAATCGCCCTCAAGCAGACCGCCAAGGATCTTGTTCACCGTGGGCGCGGCGAGATTTAGTTTTTCCGCGAGATCGACCTGTCGTTGTCCATCCTGCTTCCAAAGCTCAAGCAGTACAAAAACCTGGCCGCTATGAAGCCCGATTTGTTTGACTGACCGCTCGAGAAGATTTCGATGCGCTACTGTAAGTTTGGCCAACTGGTAACTAACGCTTTCCTCGATCTTCATAAAGCACTTTAACTGCTAAAACATTGATGTTTAATGCAGAAAGGAACCCTTCTAATATTCAATGTTTAGCCGCCTAATAATTTAGCATTAGCTGGCTAATATACAAAGCTTAGCGGGGTATTAATTGTTAATTAGTAGGGTTACAATATTTGGTATGGAAGCAAAGGAAATCTTAAAGAATGGCCGGGATGCGTTGCTAAAGCTGCATAAATCGCTGTTAGATCGGGAGCGAGCGATCTACGAACGCATACATGGTCCGGTCAATGCGGGACAGTTTCTGAACATACTTCTAGAGGATGCAGATTTCGCCTGGCTGCGTAAGTTTTCGACTTTGATAGTCGAGATCGATGAATTGTTCGCTCAAAAGGACGGTGTGACCAACGAGGCGGTAGAATTACATATCACAAAGCTGCGCGAGCTGATCTCGATGAAAAATGAAGATGAGGCATTTAGGTCCAAATACCAGTCCGCCCTCCAGGCGGATCTCGACGCGGCCGCTCATCAAGGTACATTGAAAGAATTGTTAAAGGGATAAGGCTAAATTGACG
>JBJMGN010000303.1:0-3572 GCA_045807885.1 Pyrinomonadaceae bacterium
CGGCAATGGCCGATGAAAAAGGGTTTCTAAAAGCGGAAATTGCAAACGACGGCCTGCATCCGAATGCGAAAGGTTACGAATTGATAAAGCCTTTGGCAGCAGATGCGATCCGAAAGGCAACGAAGGCCAAACACAAATAAAGGGGGTTCAGGGCTTTTTCGCTAATAGGCCCTTCATCTCAGCCACGACCGAAGCATATTTTGGATCGTTCGAAATATTTTTCAGCTCATGCGGATCGTCCTCAATCGCATAGAGCATGTTGCCCGACTTCCCGTCATCCCATTCGACATAATGCCATTTCGCCGTGCGTACCGATCTTGCTAATGACTTTCTGTAAACGGTCACACTATATGCTGGGCGGTCGAATGATGCGTTAGGGTTTTTGACGAGCAGCGCGATGCTTTCACCTGATTGTCGGTCTGGTTTCGGTAAGCCGCAAAGCTCGGCAAGGGTCGGGTAAAGATCCAGCAATTCAACGACCCGCTTGCTCGCCGCTGCCTGTTGTCCCGGGATCGCGATGAGCAGCGGCACGCGAAGGCCGAGTTCATACATCGAATATGCCTTCGACCATTTACCTTTTTCACCCAGGTGGTATCCGTGGTCGCCGAGAAATACAACTATGGTGTTGTCACGCAAACCGTTCCTGTCCAAGGCTTCAAGGACACGACCGACTTGCGCATCCATGAAACTCGTCGAAGCCCAATACGCCCGTTTCATCTCGCGCGAAAGATCAGGCGGTGACGGCCGTCCGATGAAAAGATCAGCATTGCGGGGCGAGATCGATATCTCCGGTGCGCCCGGCAGGGCTTTCGGTGTCGTACCGAAATCAACCGGCAGGGGGATCTTGTTTACGTCATATAGATCGAAGAACTTTTTCGGAGCGGTCGGCGGCGAATGCGGCTTTACGAATCCGACCGCAAGGAAGAATGGCTGGCCCTTGTACTTTTCCATGAAATTTATCGCACGCGTCGCAGTACGATAATCGCGATACTTCTCGCCGTCACCTTCTAGTACGACGATTCGGTCCGACCCCGAATCGGCGGAATTGGAGCCTGCATTTGCAGCCTCCGCCGGATCCGACTGCGCGGGCTGTGTCGGCTTGAAATTTGGATTGCCTCGTTCGGTTGTATTAGGATCAGTCGGCTCACCGCCTTCGGTCCACGAAATCTCGTCATCTATTCCGCCGTGATAGATCTTCCCACTGCGAAGGGTTGCGTAGCCGTTGTTCTTGAAGTACTGCGGCAACGTTACCGTCGACGGATCGATCCGTCGAAAATAATCATTGTTGTTGAGTACTTTGGTCTCGGTCGGATAGCGGCCCGTTAGGAACGAGGACCGCGACGGATTACAAACAGGGTATTGGGCATATGCACGATCGAATCGGGTTGATCGCTTGGCGAGGCCGTCGATATTCGGCGTCTTTATCCCCTCCACGCCATACGCACCCAATTCGGGGCGAAGGTCATCCGCGATGATGAACAAAACATTGTATTTTTTTCTCTGACCTTTTGATTGGGCCATTGTTCCGGGTCCGGGAACAATGAAAAACTGAGTAAACAGCGAGCAAAGCACAATAGCCCTTGAGACGCGTTGAGCCAAATATTTCATGAGTGTATGTAATATGCTTGGTTTTCCTTCGGAAAACCGGTTAACTTGAACAGTGATATATTATCCTTTTCGCGAAAACAACGTAAATCGCATCGCGGATTAGTTCCGCGCAAGCGACTAAGGAGATCAATTAAGTCGAATGAAATACAGAACTTTTGGCCGGACCGGCTGGCAGGTGAGCGAGATCGGTTATGGAATGTGGGGTATGGGTGGTTGGACCGGCTCAGATGATGCCCAATCTCTTGAATCGCTTCAGCGCGCCGTAGATCTCGGCTGCAATTTCTTTGACACGGCTTATGTTTATGGAAACGGCCGGAGCGAAAATCTTCTCGGCCTGCTCGTGCGGAATAACCCAGACAAGAGGATTTACACCGCGACGAAAACTCCTCCGAAGAATATGCAGTACCCCACGCTTCCCGAGTACACGCTCGACGAATGTTACCCACCGGAACATATCGAGGAGTTTCTTCATAAGAGTCTCGCTAATGCTGGCCTCGAAAGCTTTGATCTTCTGCAGATTCACACATGGAACGATGAATGGGCCGATGACGACAGTTGGTCGAATACACTCGATTCTCTAAAGCGTCAGGGCCTGATACGAGCGACCGGTATTTCGATCAATCGGTGGGAACCGTGGAACGCAGTTAAAACAGTTCGCAGCGGAAAGGTCGATTCGGTCCAGGTCATTTACAACATCTTTGACCAAAATCCGGAAGACGAGCTTTTCCCCGCATGTGAAGTAATGAATGTTGCAGTCATTGCGCGAGTCCCGTTCGACGAAGGCACCCTGACCGGCACGATCACGAAGGAAACGACCTTTCCGCCGGGCGACTGGCGGGCGGCATATTTCTCGCCTGAGAATCTCATCCCAAGTGTCGAGCGCGCCGATGCGCTCAAGCCGTTGGTACCGGACGGATCGTCGATGCCTGACATGGCGTTGAGATTCATTCTTGGAAACCCGGTCGTAAGCACCATCATTCCTGGAATGCGAAAGCTTACAAACGTCGAAAATAATGTTGCAGCGAGCGATCGCGGCCCTCTGGCGCCCGCATTGCAGGAAGAACTGAAGCGTCATCGCTGGGTTCGAAAGCCGGCACCCTGGTCCGATTAACGAAGCAGCGCCATCACGCTCCACAAAGTGGCCGCCTGTCCGTGCAGGTCGCCGACAGCTCGGCCGCGATCCATGTAATACTGCACCGAAAAGCCCTTGTTGGTCCCAATACACACATCGGTAACGTTGGCATTTGCGTCTACATGCTTTGCAAGACCGAGCCACGCTTTTCGTGCCGCCGGCCCATATGTTTTCTTTGGCAGCCAGCCTTTTTTCACGCCGGTTACAAAGGCAAACGTGAACATTCCCGTTCCCGAAGTTTCCTCCCATGAATCGGGATTATCGATCAACTGCCGCCATAGACCGTCATTGGTTTGATACTTCAGCAGCGACTGCATCATCAGGTTATAACCTTTTACAATGCGAGCTCGCAGCGGGTGCTCTTTCGGCAGCGAAAGCAACAGCTCAGTCATTCCGGCTGCTTGCCATCCGTTGCCCCGACCCCAGTAAAACTGCGCATCGGGTGCATGATAAAAAAGCCCGTTAGGCTGCTGAAGTTTGTCGAGATACGCGGCCATAGTTTTTGCAGCACGCTCAAGATACTTCCTGTCGCCGGTCGCCCGATATGCCTGAATCTGGATCGCGGTGATCATGTACATATCGTCGATCCAATATCGCGCCTCAGCCGTAATACCGTCGTCGGTCGTCTTTTCCCACTGTCGATCAGCGAACCCCCGGCCAAAGTCGAGATACTTTTTATCGTTCGTCTGCATACCGATCTCTAGCGGAACAATACCGATGACGTGGTAGTCGACGTGCTCTGCCGGCGAGATATTTTTGGCTCCTTCTATCGTCAGAAATCGATCAAATTTTACGGCGAGGCGCGATTGGAGAAGCTTGTCCTTTAACAATT
>JBJMGN010000304.1:0-6839 GCA_045807885.1 Pyrinomonadaceae bacterium
ATTCCTGCGAAGGTATCGCTGAACGCTCTTGCTAACGTTACCGCAGGATTTGCGAACGAGGTTGACGAGGTGAACCAGTAAGCCGCCGTGATAAATGCCGCCACCGATAGAGCGACGATCGCAACCCTGTGTCGACGAGAAACGGCGATGATCACCCCGATCAATCCAAAACTTGCGATGAATTCGCCAAGCCATTGTTCTGCACCGGTGCGAATTTTCGTAGATGCAAAAAACAGAGGAAGACCGAACATTACATTCGCTGCGGCAACACCCATCGATGCGCCTGCAATCTGTGCCGCCAAATAAAACAAAACGTCGCTCCAGCTCATCTCCAGACGAACCGCCGCAAAAAAAGTAACTATCGGATTGAGGTGCGCACCTGAAACGCTTGCGAGCGACAAGATCAAAAACACCAGAGCCGCACCTGTCGCCAGGGTATTTGCCAAAAGCGCGACCGCCGTGTTTCCGCCCGATAATCGTTCGGCCATAATCCCAGAACCAACGACAGCCATGAGCAAGAAAGCGGTCCCAAGAAATTCGGCAACGCAGCGACGCCTAATATTTGGTGTCATAATTTAGCTGATCGGGGCCTCGTCACAACAGATCGTTTGTGTTTGAAATTCGCCGGTTCGTTCGTCGCGCTTTATCACAAACACTTCCCAATCGCGGTCAAAAAGTGGATCGCCTTCGTTCTCGAGCTCGAACTTATCTATATTGGTTTTGTGATCAACCGGCATCTTACGACGCCGCTGCATTCTCAGATCCATACTATAAACCAGCCTATTAGCAGCACGACGTTGCTACATCTTGTTTTTTGCCATCAATATCGACAAAAGTTGGCGTACAGCAAATGCCGTCCTCACTTCTTTTTGTACCTTCGGGCAAATTGTCCTCGAGTACGGCAAAAACTTCCCATTCGTTCCCATCCGGGTCGTTCACCCATGCCTTATCTTGAACGGCGTAGCAGCACGTAGTTTGCATTTCTTCTCGGGGTTCAAGCCCCGCGTCCATCCATCGGCCGCGCATTGCGAGCACATCGTCAGTCGACGCGACCTGTATACCGAGGTGCGAGAGTGCTCCGCTGTCGGAAAAAGCCGCCTGATTCAAGGTGAAATTAAGCGGCGGGTTCTGTACATCGAATTTTGCGTACCCTGTGCGCACTTTGCTCGGCTCGATCCCGAACATCTTTTTATAAAACGGAATACTTGTCTCAACGTTACGGACGTTTATCGCCAGATGGGCTTTCAATGTATTTATTTCGCTTGCCATTACTTTATAACTCCTTTATGATTGAATCATCAGATACGTTTAAGCGTATCGGATAAGATGATAATAATTGCTACGATCGGATATGTCAATACATATATGAGATTTTTTTGAGATTTTATTCCAATGGCTGAAAAAAAGGAATTTGATATTGAGCTGTTTTTCTCCGCTCTGGCCGATAAAACCAGGTTGCGGCTTTTGAACCTTATCGGCGACGAAGAGGTTTGTGTGTGCTTTTTTGTTGAAGTGATCGGGACTAACCAACCCAAGATCTCAAGGCATCTTGCTTATCTGAAACGCGCCGGGTTGGTCTCGATGCGAAAAGATTGGAAGTGGTCGCATTATCGAATTACGCCGCCCGAAAACAAATATGCCGCCGAGGTGTTCGCGAAGGTACGCGAATGGATAAAAAACGATCCCGCAATGCGGGGCGAGCGGCAGCAGATGGTGAATTTATGCTGCGCACCCGTCTCGAAACAGCCTGTCAGTATTATAGGTGCCCCGAAACCAAGACCAGCGGCCTCGGTTGCATGAAAGCCCTATCGAAAATCGACAGGGCTTTTGGTGTTCCGGCAGACGCCGAAAAATAAAGAATTTAGTTAACTATTTTTGCGAAACACTGCTCGCGCCCGACGTTTTCTTTACGACGTCGGTTGCTCCGCCGGTGTAGGTGACCCGGCTTGCACCAGAAGCTTCCGAACGGATCGACTCCGTTGCGAAAACGCTAACCTTACTGGCGCCGCTGGCGTCGACCGTTGCGGCTCGCGTTTTTAAATTCTCTGCGTCAATCTGGCTTGCACCGCTGACGTCAACCGTCAGTTTGTCCGTTTCCCCGGCGAGATTTACTTTCGACGCGCCGCTCGTATCAAGCTGTAAACCTGCATTCTTCAGGTCCGAGACGTAAACCTTCGCGACACCTGAAACTTCGAGGCGCTCGACATCCGGGGCCGAAATACGTAGTTTTAGGCCGCTGCTCGATTTGATGCGTTTCGATGTCGAAATCTCGAGAACGCCACCGTTGACCTCGGTCGTGATGTATTGGAGTAGATTTTCGTCAGCCTCGACCTGCACGCCGAAATCCTTCTGAGCGACGATCTCAACCTGGAACACACCGCTTACATCAACGGACTTAAATCCTTTTATGTCACGGGTTTCAGTTTGGACATTGCCGCTACCACGTTCACCGCCGATCTCCCACGTTACATTAAAAAACTTTGCGCTCGCCTTGCCCCACGAAAAGAACCCAGCAACCGTTACGCCCAGGATAAGTGCAACTATAAATACTAAAAAACCGATCTTTCTCATCTTCCCTCCGCCGAAACACATATTTGCTCCTCCATCGAACCAATTATTGCTGGAAGGGTAAAACGGTTTTCCAAATCCGAAAGTTCCGAATAAATTCGACAAAAAGGGCGGATCGTAAAACCCGCCCCTTGAAAAACATTGAAGGTTCTAGCTAGTTTTTGCAATAACCCTCGCTGCCTTTTGTGATGACAACGCAGTTTTTCTCGCCTTTGAGCCATTTCATTCCGGTTTCCTCGGCGGTTGCGGATTTGATGGTCTCGGTCTTGCCGTTACGTGCGAATTCGATCACGTCGCCCTTAGCGGTTCCTTCGAACTTTTTGGAACCGTCGAGGTTTTTGATCTCGATCTCGTATTTGTCGCCTTTTTTATCGACCTTAAGATGCGTGCCTTCGACACCCGGCCATTGACCGACAAGCGTGTCGGCTTTACCAGCAACCACCTTGCCGTTGTTCACCGGCGAGCCGGCCGGGCTTGAGGCCGGCGCCTGAGACGGCGAAGTGATCGGGCTCGCTGCCGGAACGTTTGTTCCCTGCTTTGCGGTTTCCGCGGGCTGACATGCGCCCAAGGCGGCGATACTTGAAACTACTAATGAAGCTAACATTAATGATCTTCTCATTGTCTTAAATTACCTCTGTATTCGGGCTGTTCTCGCGGTCCTTTCCAGACAGGCCGATGCCCATTTTCCCGTCCCCGCATGTTAGTGACACAGCAAGATGCCGTGCGCTCTTTTGGCCATTCGCGGGTTCTAACAACGCGACCCAAGAACGGCCAATCAAAAACGCATAACAACACTGCGACGCTAGGAACGTTCGGATTGCGGGGACTTGCAGATTATTTTTAATAGATAAAACGTCGGCGCTCGAGTTCTTTCCTCACTCGCGCTTGACCTTAACATCCAAATCTGCGAAAACGTCTCTACAACCCCCACAAAACGTCCAGGCCCGAGGTGTGAGCTAAGGCGCTCACGCCCCGTAAACGGTTCCGGTATCCAGATGGCTTGCCGGGAAGGAGCAGCTAATATGTTCCGGATTCAGCGTTTGATCCTAGCGATTCTTGTCCTTTGCACACCCACTTCCGTTTCGTTCTCGATCGCCCAAAAATCCGTGGGTCCAGCGCTCGAAAGAATCTCAATTCGGGTCAATGAAGGTACTAATCTCGGATTTGACGTTTCCGCGGACGGACGGACGATCGTGTTCGATCTTCTCGGCCAACTCTGGCTGGTCCCAAGAAAGGGAGGAAAGGCACTACCGATCACCGATGCGGTCCGCGATGTTGCGGAAGACAACGATCCGTCATTCTCGCCGGACGGCCACAGTGTGATCTTTAGCGGTGAGCGAAATGGACGAACCGGCTTGTGGTTGTTGGATCTCCGTTCCGGCGTTCCACGGCAATTAACGCAGATACCAGATCCGGACGGTTTTGACCGGGATCCATCCTGGTCGCCTGACGGGCATTCGATCGCTTTCACACACGCAGTTCCGCCTAACCGTGCCGGCGCGCAATGGCGCACAGCCATTTCGGTGATGGAGGTCGCATCAGGGAATGTGAAAGAGGTTTCGATCAGCGGAATACAAACCCCGATGGTGAGTTTCCCGGTTTGGGTGCGGGGCGGGACCGAGATCGCGTTCCTGTCGCGAACCGGTCCGAACGGTGGCCGGATATGGCTCGTTCCTGCTGCGGGTGATCAGGCCAGGCCGGTCACTGAAGAAACACTCCAGGTGCGATCGCCTGCTTTTGCCGCAGGCATCGAGAGAGTGGCATATTTTGCGAAGGACAAAGACGGGCGTACACAGTTGTGGGTTCAAAACATTGGGTCCAGTCCGCCGGTCCGTCTCACAAACCAAACAGATGTTACCCCGACACGAGTTCGCTGGATTCGAAAAGAAAATGCGTTGCTGTACACGGCTAACGGACGATTGTGGACCGTCGCCTACTCGGGCGGAGAGCCCTCGGAGATCAAGTTTACTTCTGAACTTTCCATTACTCGTCCAAGCCGACCAACAACGCCGGCACATTTTCCCGAGCCCGGTAAGCGATCGCCCGCAAGAGGTTTTATGGGCCTCGCGCTTTCGCCGGACGGACGACGGATCGGGATCTTAGCTCTCGGCAAACTTTGGCTCATGCCGATCGGTGGCACTCCAAAAGCTATCGCCCACGTTCCGTTCAATGCGGCATCACTTTCGTGGTCACCTAACGGCACCGAGGTCGTGTGGTCCGCAGGATCGACAGACCACGAGGACCTTTATTCCACGAACCTTTCAACCGGGGTCACCCGGCAAGTAACGGAGCTACCCGGCCGCGAAATATTTCCCGCTTTTTCTCCCGATGGACGCTACATTGCGTTCATCCATTCGCAGGATGACGGCGTGTTGCGCGTCGTGGACGCGCGGGCCCCAAAGATCGCCGATGTCGCACAAACGCAGGATCTTGGATCGATCGGATCCAACTGGACGTGTACGCCGCAATGGAGCCCGGAGTCGGATGGCCTTTTAGTATGCGGCGGGACGGATGCCGATCAGCTGGGTCATGCGACGTTTGTCCCGCTATCTGGCCAACGACAAACGATAAACCGCTTTCCAGACGCGCCGATCTTCTTGCGATGGACCGCGCAGAAAAAGATCGTCTTCGTTCGACACGACCGTTTGTGGCAGGCGAAGTTCGATCGCACAGGAATGTTAGCCGATCCTGAGCCATTGGGATCCGACGCGGCAATGTACGCTTCGACATCCGACGACGGAACAGTGCTCTTCTTTTCCGCAGGCGGATTGCGGCTGCGTTCACCAGTCGGCACTGAACAGAAGATCGGCTTTCCATTAACCTACACATCGCCAATTGCCGTATCCATGTTGATCCGCAATGTACGGATCATCGATGGCACCGGCGCACCGCCAACAGGTCCCCGCGACATACTGATAGAACTGGGACGCATCGCAAAGATTGCTCCGTCTGGAACCATCCCCGCGGGAAATGCGCAAATACTGGATGCAGCCGGCCGGATCGCTATCCCCGGTTTGATGGATCTTCATGCACATACTTACCGGCCCGATCTGCTTCCGGGATTTGTTTACTTCGGCGTCACTACCGTACGCGATCAGGGCTCATCGATGGGTCCGCTTGCGTCGTATGTGGACGATATCGCGTCGGGAGCTCTTCCTGGCCCCCGGATTGGATACGGAGGGTTTCAGTTCTACAGCGACTGGGCCTTCGACGAGGAACAGGGTCGAGGGATCGAGCCCGAAGCGGACCCGCAGCACATCAAACGGGCCATCGATCTGGCCGAAGCCTTCGGGGCCCAGCACATCAAGACCCGCACGTTCCGACGTTGGGACATCAATGCCCGCATGATCGCCGATGCTCATCGACGCGGCATGCGCGCTACCGGGCACTGCTCTCACCTGTTACCACTTATCGCTGCCGGGATGGATGCGAAGGAGCATTTCGGCAGCTGCGAATCGCGCGGTGACACGCACATGTATGACGACATGATCCAGCTGTTTCGTGCGGCGGGGATCGGTGTAGTGCCGACAATATCTTATTTCGGACTCGCAGTAGGCCTTAGCGGGAATCAGGCACTTCTTGACACTGACGCTGAGCTTGCTCCATTTATGCCCGAGCGGGAAGCTTTCGAGTGGATGTTCAAACTGAAAGGTGCGACACGCGACCACTGGATCGAAGAGTTTCAAAACGCTCGGACGGACACCGCTAAACTCGCGCGAGCAGGCGTGACAATCGGCACCGGAACTGACATTTGGCAGGTCCCGGTCGGCACGCAAATGGAACTCGAGCATTTGGTCGCTGCCGGACTATCGCCGCTTGAGGCGATCCGCGCAGGCACCGGAGGCGCGGCGCAGATCCTCGGGGCCGAGAAAGACCTGGGCACCATCGAGGTTGGAAAATGGGCCGACCTCGTCATCCTCGATGCCGATCCGCTCGCAGACATTCGAAACACGAGGCGGATCTGGCAAGTTGTGCAATACGGAAAAGTGGTCGATCGACAGGCCATTTTAAAATTGATCCGTCCACGATAACGGCGATGAAACAAGCGGTCGAATATTTAACTTTGATTTCGCAAAGGTTACTAGTTTCGGTTATTGCGTGGCTGGTAGTTCTTTCGGGTTCTGCTTGCTTCTTGCTGAGCGACGGCGGTCGGGCAACAAATTCAAGCGGAAATCTAACGCCGGCAAAAAATAGTTCCATGAATTCAACGCCTACGTCTGAGCAAACTCTGCCCGCGTCCACCGCGATTGCGCCGCCTGCAAATTTGATCG
>JBJMGN010000305.1:0-3775 GCA_045807885.1 Pyrinomonadaceae bacterium
CCCTTTTTTACGATCTCGGATTTTGAGAGATGGATGATCGGCGTGCGAATTTCAATACGTGTATCGGGTTTTGTTCCAGTTTCTATAACTTGCTGAAACGCTTCATAAAATTCGGGACGGCAATCGGGATAACCGCTGGAATCTTCGGCAACGGCTCCGATATAGATCACCGTCGCACCGATGACCTCGGCCCAGCTTACCGCGACGGAGAGCATATTCGCATTGCGAAACGGGACGTAACTGGTCGGTATTTCTTTAGATTCCAGATCGGCTTCGGTGACCGCGATACTTTTATCGGTTAACGACGACCCGCCGATCCTGGCCAAATGCTCGAGCGAAACATCGAGCCGCTCTTTGACAATATAATGGTCCGCAATTTCATTGAACGCCCTGCGTTCCCGCGCTTCCGTAAGTTGGCCATAGGAAATATGAAGAAACGCAAGCGCATCATTCTCGGGAGCTGCGATTGCGGCTGTGACGCAGCTATCCATGCCACCTGAGACAAGAATTATGCCTTTAGACTCCACGAGCATCGGCTCCCCAGATGAATTTATGAATTTGGAGATTCAGTCTGACTTTCAGGCCGCTCGTTGAGACGGCCTCCGCGATTTCTTGCAGATTTTCAATACCGTGCACCGGTGAGATCAGCACTGCTTTTGCCCTGCCGATAAGGTTGTATTCTGCGATGATGGTTTTCGCATATTCCCAATCTGCCATGTCCGCAACGACAAACTTGATCTCGTCTTTGTCGTGGCGAAGACGCGAAAGATTTGGCCAGTGATTGCGCTCTGACTCGCCGGACCCAGGGCACTTGATATCGAGTATGATCGAGGCTCGCGTATCGACCTCTTCCGTGGAAACGAAATTGCCGCTCTCAATCAGCACTTCATAGTTACGATTGCAAACGGTGCTTATGAAAGGAAACACATTCTTTTGTGCGAGCGGTTCGCCGCCGGTGATCTCGACGAGGTTGCAGTTGAATTCTTCCAGCCGCGTCAGGATCGCCTCGAACGAGAGTTTTTCGCCGCCGGTGAATGTGTATTCGCTGTCACACCACACGCACCGCATCGGGCAGCCCGTAAGCCGCACAAATGAGCATGGCCGCCCGGCATGCGACGATTCGCCCTGGATCGAAAGAAAGATTTCTGTGACTCGTAAATCAGGCACGGATTACACGAATGAATATCATCACTCAATTTGTGTCTTTCGTGAAAGCCGCAGCTAGAACAACCCGAACCAGTCGTGGTGATTTAGAATTTCGCCTGCACCGAATGATGCGAGGTTTGCAACGACAATGGCTAAAAAACAGCGGACCCAATCCAAGGTGCCGAGCAAACTTTTTCCTCGAAAAGCGAGCCAAAAAATTAGGCATTCACCGGCGGGTGCGAACGTTTCCGCTATTGCTAAGTATTGCCAGCGCGGGAAACCGTTCATCAATGTCGGCAGAACGAGCACGACGATCGGATAAGTACAAGCGGTCAACCAAATTCCGCAAAGCAGTTTTTGCTTAATTGATAATTTCGGCGAAAGTCCAAGCAACAGGGTCGGCGTTTCGATCAGGATCGTCAGCAGGTAACCGAATGGTAGAAAATACCAAAGCTCGCCGACCGGCAGGGTCTGCGTTTGAACGAAATCAACTTCGTCAAAAAGGAACATATTTTCAAAGCATTTTTATGAGAAACGGAAATTCTGCCAATACGTGGCCGATCGCAAAAGCGAAATAGATGTCTCGAGTGGTTGTGTAATCGGTTGCGAAGCCAAACCAAAGGCCGACCGTGATCAAGATACTTACGGTCAAAAATGCAACAAAGATCTTTGGAATCCCATTGATATTTGAAAACAAAGGTATGTCATTCAGTTTCCAGGGCAACGCACGCTTGTCGATAAGCGGAATCAGTAACAACCACACTGAGTAATGTATCGATTCGAGAAAAACGTGAGTGGCTACGAGAACGTGGCTTGAAATCGCCGGAAGAATTCCGCTTCCAGCATGTTGGCCGATCCGCCAGAAAAGGTTGGTTTCCTCCGACAGATTCGGCTGACCTGAAAGCGCGGTCCAGAGGATCAAAAGGAAGATCGGGATCGAGAGCAGGCAGTAATGATAAGCGTTGAGCCATTCGGGTTTCGTTCGCCTTATTTGCCGCTCCAGAAACCACAGCGCGATGAACGGGTGGATGTAAACCAACGCGAGGCTGCAATACTGCGGAACGATCCATGCTAATGCCGCGAGAAAAAATGCGACAGCGAACGCGACCGACCAATCCTTTCGCTTTTGCCTTCCGCGAAGATAGAAAAGCAGTCCGATCCAAAGCACGATAGACGTATTCCAAATGGAGGTGGAGGTCTGCCAGCTTTCGAGCGACCACAGCCAGTTTCCGCTCGAAAAATAAAGTGTCAGGTAGGCGGCCGTCAAAATAACAACACCGCCGATGCCGACCGAGTAAAACAGTTTCGACCTGCCCCACCGCACCGGCATCCGCGCGGCGAAGTAGCGAAACTCCATCAGATTGTGCGGCCCGGCGAATAAAAATATCGTGACGATCGAAAGCTGCAGCGGAAACGAACCGATCAGGGCCGCCGCGATGGCGCAGGCGAAAACGAACGCCAGAAAGAAAACCTGGGCGCGGGTTAAACGAGCACCGATGGAACGAACATCCTGCACGATTTATTCTTCGCCGGGCGAAGGCGACGTTTTCGGATTCGGCACGATAAGCGTGATACGGTCACCATCGTCGTCGGTCGTTTCAACCCTGATCTTTCCCCCGCCGAAGCCGTACATATGCATCGCGGGCGAGAACATTTTCCCCGTAATAGAACGGGCCTCGGCGGGCGGGCCCGCGTTGGCGAAAACGAAGGTCGCGGACGCGATGCATGATAAAAGGACCGCGGCAATAACGCCCTTATTCGCCGCTGGGTTTTTTGCCGAACGCATAAACCACATTCCGCCGAACACGATCGCGAGGCTGAGGAACAGCCCCCTCATGATCGTCTGTATGCCGGAAAATCCGGAACCGCTAAAAGCGGCAACCGTGTTCGCTGTGCCGTCATCCAGCGATTCGAGCTGAGCCCGCAGCTGTTTGATCTGCGATTTCGGAATTATCAGCCTTGCGTCCTTCTCGTCCGCTCGCAGCCTGATATCGAGCGTCGTCTCATAGGAAGCTTTCGGTTTCGGGGTCTTGCCTTTTGAATTGTCCGGCCGAGCGATGTCGGCGAATGCCGCGGACGAAGCGATCAGCGCGATCGCCGTGACTAGGAACAGTTTTTTCATCATTATCACCTTTCGAAAATCGTGCGAATTATAACAGCAAACATCGAAAGTAGAATGGGCAAAGTCGCGCCTAATTGCGGCTTTGATAAGTGCGCGATAGAATTCTCAGCATATGCGACCTCAATTGAAACGATTTATCGAGCAGATGGATGAAAATTCCATCGCCATCATCGCCGCCGCGCACGAGCAAACGCGCAGCTACGACACGGAATTTCGCTTTCGCCAGGATTCCGATTTCTGGTACCTGACCGGCTTCCCGGAGCCAGATGCGGTCGCCGTTATTGACCCGCAAAATAAGAAGTCGCCGTACACGCTTTACGTTCGCCCGCGCGATCTCGAGATGGAGACGTGGTTTGGCCGCCGCCAGGGTGTAGAAGGCGCTGTGAAGAACTACAAGGCAAACACGGCCTTTCCTATCGAAAGGTTCGCTGCCGATCTGCCGAAGCTGATCGATGGGCACGACACGCTCTATTATCGTTTTGCAGTCGATAAAGCCCTAGACCAGCA
>JBJMGN010000306.1:0-4337 GCA_045807885.1 Pyrinomonadaceae bacterium
ACAACACCGAACGGCTGAGCGAATCGGATGTCGAAGCGATCCTCGAAGACGCGTATGTTCCGGGCTACAAGCTAACGAATCCGGCGTTGCGAACCTGGTTCAGTGAGACTGATGCTTGGTGGTTCGACAATGTGCGGCGAAATCTCGACAGGATCGAATCGCCATATCAATTCGCGCTCGGCGCCACCCTTGCAATGGGTGTCGGCGACCATGTTTTGTCGTTCGATGAGAGCACGCGCGAGCTTCGGCAGCCGCTCTCAGCCGTCTATAAGCGGCTCTGGGCCAATCTTCCGACACCGATCAACAACAGCCAGAACAATAGCTGCCAGAACAAGACCGCGAACGAATTTCTCGCGGAAAACTTCGGCGAGCTTTTGTTTCTGCATGTGCCGGACAGCCGCTCTGGATATGACAGGTTCGACCGCTGGCGCGAAGAATGGCTTCGCCAGGCTAACGATTTCTGGCTCGAGATCGAGACCGCGCAAAGCGGAAAACTTGGAGCTACCGCTACCGCCAAATCGCAGCAGATCCACGCGCTCGAAGAAACGCTCTCGATCGCATCGAACATCAAGCACTGGGCCATCGCTCACAACGAAACCGGCCTGCTCTCGACTCAGGACGTAATCGACGTGGTCACCAAACTCCGCCGCGTCGACAAGATCTTTACGAAGGATTTTTCTGAGCTAACCGGCGCGAAAGCGGCGATCATTACGGCATAGGCAAGTGAAGCGGAGAACAGGGGAGAAGAAATCAGCAAAGGGATCTAGACCATGACCTCCTCCTCTTCTCCTTTTCCCCTCTTCTCCTCATCTTCCTGCGTGTTGCGCATTCCAAGAGTGAACGACTCGCCGCTATGCCGAGAGAACCAAGCCACGCCGGCGAATGCCGAGAGAATTCCGGAGATGATCGTCAGCGTCATCGGCGTGATGTAGTACATCGCATAGCCGGATAAATAGCTGAACGAACCAAAGACGGTCAGTTCCGCACCTCGGTCGAGAGTGGTTATTCGGCCGCGAATGTAATCGGGCAAAGATCTTTGAAAAAGCGTTTCCTGCACAGCATATTCGACACCGATCAACGCTCGGGAAATGAACGTGAGAACAGCAAACAGGAAAAGCGTCGGCATCAATCCGGCAGCGGCGAACAGGACGCCGTGAATTATCAACGCCCAGCCGATGAAAAATGAATGCCGGTTGTTTCGGTCGAGAATGATCGATGCTCGATGTGCGACAAGCATCCCGAGCGTGAGCCCGAGGCCGCCGGCCGTCCAAAGCATCGCGACAGCAACATCCGGGTTCCAGCCTTCGAGCCCTGCGAAGTGTACGCCGCCGACCCGTTCGAAAATGATGTTGATCGCTCCGCCTCCGAGTGCCCAGATCACGTTCATCAAAAGGATCGTCAAAGCAAAGCGGTTCGTGAACGCATAGTGAATACCCTCGCGCAGCTCAGTCAGGAACGACGGCTTCTCGACCTTGCCCGACATCCTGTCAGCGGATTCCTGGCCGCGTGTAGCTTCATCTGGAATAAGCCAGACCGTGTATGCCGAAATGAGGAACGACACCGCATTGATGATAAAAGCGACCTTGTATCCAAAGATCGCCGCGGCCCATCCGCCCAGCGCCGAGCCGATCGCCATCAAAAGGAATCGCGTTGAGAACATTAACGCAGTTCCGGAAAGCAGGCCCTCCGGACCGGTCAGGTTAGGCGTCGCCGCGTTCTTTGCACCCTCGAAAAACGCGCCGAAGGTTGAAAGCAGGATCGTCGCAGAATATGCGATCCAAAGGTCGTCTGCACTGGTTACGAGAAGGAAGATGAGTGCAACGCCGACACGTGCAAGATCTGTCGCGATCATTACCTGCCGACGCGAGAACCGGTCAACGAAGGTGCCTGCAAGCGGCGAAACGAATGCGAAGGGCAGCATTCTGCACACGAAAAATATGCCGGCAGCGGTCGGAGACGCATCTGAAACGATGCGCACAATACCAAGCCCGGCAATGAAATTGAACCAATTTCCAAGCTCGGAAATAAACTGTCCCGCAAGCAAATTGCGAAAATTGCGATTGCCGCGGATCAGCTCCAGATATGTCAGTGAAGACATTAAAAAAGAATAACCGCTCACCCGCGCTAACGCCATTCTGCGGATTTTTCATTTTTTTCGATAAATAGTTTGACAGCATGGGACAGGAGCTAGTATCTTGGATTCTTCTTATTGAAAATGATTTTCATTTGCAACTAGGCCCTTTATCTGATTTGTTGAGGTTCGTATGTGTCTGAATTTCTTGTTGTATAAAGTTCCGGTTTTTTTGTTAGCGATTGGGCTACTTTGTGGTGTCGCATTTGCCGATGATCGTGGGGCAAAGGTCACTCTAAAGGGCTCGGTCGCCGACCAGAACGAGGGTTCGATCGCGGGAGCGAAGATCCAGATCGTTCGTGTAGGCCGCGATGGTGAAGGCGTCAACACGGTCTCGAACGCGCAGGGCGAATTCTTCATCTCGCTCGAGGCGGGCGAATATGACCTCACCATTTCCGCCGAAGGTTTCGCTACATTTACGAAACGAATCGTTTTGAATGCGAACGATAATTCTCAGCTCGCTGTAAAACTCGGAGTCGCCGAAAATACCGCGAGCGTAACGATAGTTTCGTCCGGTGAATATATGACCGACGTGACTTCGAGCGGCACCAAAACGCAGACTTCCCTTCGCGACGTTCCGCAGTCGATCTCGATAGTCGGCCGCCAGCAGCTTGACGATCAACTGCTCACGAATATCGGTGATGTGGTTCGATATCAGCCCGGGATCACGGCGCATCAAGGCGAGAACAACCGCGATCAGGTGATAATTCGCGGCCAAAGCTCTAGCGCAGATTTCTTTGTAAACGGCGTGCGCGATGACGTTCAGTATTATCGCGATCTTTATAACCTCGAACGTGTTGAAGTGGTTCGCGGTCCGAATGCGTTGGTATTTGGCCGCGGCGGTGGCGGAGGTCTGATCAATCGGGTAACGAAAGAAGCGGGATTTTCACCTTCCAGAGAATTTTCGGTCCAGGGCGGTTCATTCGGTGACGTTCGTGCGACCGGCGACTTTAACCAGCCGATAAATGACAAATTTGCATTTCGTGTAAATGGTCTCGCCGAACGTTCGAACAGCTACCGAGATTTTGTGAAGTTCAAACGGTTCGGCTTTGCACCTACGCTCACATTTTCGCCGGACGAGAATACCCGATTTACCGTATCGTACGAATATTTTCGCGACCGTCGAACGGCCGACCGCGGGATCACGTCGTTTCAGGGCAAACCCGCCGAGGTGCCGATCTCGACATACTATGGCAACCCGAACGACAGTCACGTAAACGCGGATGTAAATCTGATATCGGGCTCATTTGAAAAGCTGATCGGCAATCTGATAATTCGCAACCGCACGCTTTATGGCGATTACGATCGCTTCTATCAAAACTATGTGCCGGGTGCGGCGAACACGGCAGGCACGCTTGTGACGCTGACGGCATACAACAATGCCACGCGGCGGAAGAACCTATTCAACCAAACCGATCTGATCTACAACCTTGAAACTGGTTCTATCAAACATAATTTGCTGGGCGGCATCGAGCTTGGGCAGCAACGCACGAACAACTTCCGCAACACCGGATTTTTCAACAATACATCGACGGCGACGCAGGTTGCATTTGACGATCCAATAACACATGTTCCCGTAACATTCCGCCAAAATGCGACCGATGCCAACAATCATCTGCGGTTGAATGTGGCAGCTGCTTATTTTCAGGACCAGGTAGAAATTAATCGTTACATACAGCTGGTCGCCGGTTTACGCTTCGATTATTTCGACCTCAACTATTTTAACGATAGAAATGGGGACGAGCTGCGCCGTATCGATCAGCTTGTTTCGCCCCGCCTTGGCATCGTTGTTAAACCGATCGCGTCACTTTCGCTCTACGGAAGCTACAGTGTTTCGTATTTGCCCAGCTCGGGCGACCAGTTTTCGTCGCTAACGAACATTACACAACAGGTAAAACCGGAGCAATTTCAAAACTACGAGGTAGGGGTGAAATGGGACATCAAACCAAACATCTCGTTTACCTCGTCGCTTTACCGATTGAATAGGACGAATACAAGATCCATAGACCCGAACGATCCAACGCGGATCATACAAACGGGCAGTCAGCGAACTAACGGATTTGAGGTCGGCGTAAACGGAAACCTGACGCACAAATGGGCATTTACCGGCGGCTATGCATATCAGGACGCGTACATCATGAGTGCAACAGCCTCGGCGGTTGCGGGCAAACAGGTCGGACAGGTGCCGCACCACAGCTTTTCGGTC
>JBJMGN010000307.1:0-12101 GCA_045807885.1 Pyrinomonadaceae bacterium
TTGCAAAATGCGAGGCCAGCGTCAGGAAGGTTTCTGCGGTGCGCTGCTTTTCTTTACCGAAAACCGCAAATGATCGTGCGACCGGCGGAGTTTTTTGTAGGAATTCGGAACTGTGCTTCGCCGAACGATTTGCGATCTCAACGCCGAGTTCCACTACCTTTGTAAACAGTTCGTCATCGCCGATCTCTTCCGAAAGGCGCGGGGCAGAGTGCAGCGTTTCTAGTGCGACGGAACTCGACAACACAAGCTGACGCATACAGATCTTGAATAAGTACTCTCGCGCAGCTGCTGGAACTTTCTCCAGGCTCTTTATGCCGGACGCAAAATATTTCGAGCCGCTTTCGGCGCTTCCCATAGCAACTCGTCGGCCGAGTTCTCCCCAAGCACGCAGGTCATCGGCCGAGAGAATCTTTGCGGCTTTCGGAACGGCCTCTACAAAATCGCGGCTGACGCGCAGACTGACGCCCGCAAGCGCCGCGCTCACCTCCAGGGCCGCCCGACGTTTTTCCGCCGGGAGCCTGCCCAAACGCGCTGCAAGCCCGGTAAGCGTCTGCTTATTTTCGCTTTCGGCCATGCTTTGAGTTTAGAAACTGTGGGAGCACTAATCAAACATTGCGTTCGCATCCTAGACCCTGGAGCGATCACATTTTTGGGGGCGTTCCGTCGAAGTATATGAAGACATGGAAACAGGCGTTAACACCGTACTCGATGAGCGCGTCGAGCTTTCCGGCGCGTTCCATTTCGGCAAGCTTTTGCATTACGAAATTCTGTTCGTCCGCGGGCATATGCTTTCGCGAGAGGTCAAAGGCACAGCCCGAAGTATGCGGCGGCAGGCTACCTTCGCCGCGCACTTTGAACGAATTTGGATTGCTGGCGTTAAGTAATATCTGGTAGTCCATCGACCGCGTCAGGGAAGTCACACGAAGCGGACGGCCGAATTTTCCGAAATATGCATCGGCGAGTTCCTTAAGGATCGGTTTCGCGGGCTTTTGAAACATTCGCAGCAGGCGCATCCGCATCTGTTTTCGATCCGCGGCATTATTAAGGTCGTATTTTTGCCCGGCAAAGTTTGATGCCAGTTTGTTAAGTATCTCGTATTTCGGCGAGCCGGGCGGAATCTCTGCAACGCCATCCTTGAAGCTAAAAGACGAAAACGGTTTGTCCTGCGCCGAGCCGCCGACGTCGAGGTAAAAACTATTCGTCGCCATCGGCATTTCGATCAGATCGCCTTTCAGCCGTTTCTCCGCAAGTTCCGCAAAATCCATCGGCTGCCGGTACGGATTGCTGCCGACTATCATCGAGGCCAGCTTTGCTTTTTGCTTGATAACGCCGTCGCCGCAAAGTTCCGTTGGTACGCTGAGGCCCGCGGGCCGAATACCGGCTTCACCGGGCCGCGGTTCGAATGCCTTTTTTTGACGGTCCGCAAGAAATGCTGCGGTGACGTTCAATTCTTTTTCTTCATCGGCGCCGCCGCCCTTGATATCGGCTACGTTGTCTGCCTTCAGTTCATCTTCGGCGACTTCCCAGGAAGCCATCAGATCGTCAAGATCGTCTTCGTCTTCGCCGCCTAACGGGTCAATAACACGTACCGGGATCAACGCTCCGGCTTGAATTGGCGGCGGTGCACTTACGCCTCCATTTGAATTTCTGCCCCCTGCTAGCGAGACCGCGATCAAGGCCACGGCGCCCAGCAATAAAATAAAAACCGTCATAGCTCCCGCAGCGATCAATACGATTGGCGGCCCCGATGTTTTCGGCGGGAGCGCCCCTGACTGTGCACGGTTTGAACTTCCAGGTTGAGCCGGTTGTTGAGAGGTTTGTACTGCGGAACTCGTTTGAGCGGAGGAGGCGGATATTGCAGGGGAAACAATTGACCTTGAAGCATCGCCGATCTGAACGCGGATCGTAGTTTCGCTCCCGATAGTAACGACGTCTCCAGTTCGGAGCAGACGCGGCCTTGTGACCTTTTCGCCGTTTACCAGGGTGCCGTTCAGCGAACTCTCATCGGCTACAAAAACCTCGCCCTCATCGATGAAGAATGAAGTGTTTTTTCGCGAAAGGCCGGAATCTCCGAGAACAACGTCCGAAGCATCGGAACGTCCGATCGAGATCTCGTTAACGACCTCGACCTCGCGCTTGTCGTACCCAGATTCGATTTGCAGTTTTACATTCACACCAGAGTTAATGATGATGCTCTTCGGCGTTTTCTTTCAGCTTACCGAGGTCGATATGCTTCGAGAAAAGGTCAAAATGGAACATCGAATCGTCTTTGCAATGCTCACAAAAAAAGGTCACGTCCTCGCCCAGATACATGTCCTTTAAATGGTAAGCGACGAAGCATCCATAACAACGCTGGATGCGTTTGCCGAACCCGCCTAAAGTGCCGGCCGTTGAATCGTTCATAAATGCAATCGTGATTTTACCACGGGCGCCGGTCCGTCAAAGGACCACGCCGCGTTTAGAGTTTTGGATGAAATCGACTAGCAAATCGACTTCCCGGCAGCGGCTGATCTCTGCCTTTATCCGTTCAAGGGCCTGCGAAGTATTGAGCTTCGCTGACAAAAGCAGGTGATACGCGTGATGAAGCGATCGGATCGTCTCTGGCGAGTATCCGCGTCGCTTCATTCCAACCCGGTTGAGTCCAAAACACTTCGCGTGATTTCCCTGGATGGTCGCAAACGGGGGCGCGTCCTTTACAACCACCGAATATCCACCCACAAAAGCTTCAAGGCCGACGCGGCAAAACTGGTGCACGCCGGAATAAGCCCCGATGTTGGCACGGTCGGCGATCTCGACGTGACCGGCGAGCGTTGCGCCGTTCGCCATGATGATCTCGTTGCCCAACTGGCAGTCATGAGCGACATGCGACTGCGCCATAAAAAGATTGTCGTTGCCGATCCGTGTAACGCCTCCGCCGCCCGCCGTACCGCGATGAATAGTCACGAACTCTCGGATCTGATTTCGTTCGCCGATCTCTGTTCGTGTAGGCTCGCCGTCATACTTTAGGTCCTGGGGCGGCAATCCGATTGATGTAAAGGGAAAAATGTGGGTGCTGCTTCCGATTCGCGTGTCGCCATCGACAACAACATGAGATTCCAAGCGGACGCCGCTTCCAAGCTCGACGCTCTCGCCTACGGTCGAAAACGGGCCGATGTAACAGCCGTCCCCGATTCGCGCATTTCCGGCAACTATCGCAGTTGCGTGAACAAATGATGACATCGCGGCCTTCAAACTTCGTCGGATTCCGTCGCGATTATTTCTTTGCGAAGTATGAGCCAGGTAAAGACAGCCATCGCGGGGATCGAAATAATGAGACCCAAAATCGCGCCGCCGAGTGTAGTTACAATAATGCCGATAACGCCGATCCGCACCTTTTTCTTGATGATCCCTATGATCAGGGGTAACAGGCCCAGAATAAAACCGATGCCTGCCTGAATAAGCGCGAGGTAAAGAATTGCTTGTGTAGGAGTTATCCTTATCTGATCCATTAAGATCCGAGCTCCTTTCGTTCGGCTATTATGCAAAGTATGTCCGTTTCGGCCGTAACGTTGCCGTCGACCGTAGCGACGCCGTGCATTTTCTGGATCCTGCGGCCCGGTCGAATTGCCGTCACTTCAAGGCGAAGCGTATCGCCTGGAACGACCGGACGCCTGAACCGGGCGCCGTCGATCCCGCTGAATAACGGAATCCGCGAATCGGCATCGCTGAACTCGCGCAAGGCCAAAATGGCGCCCACTTGTGCCAAGGCCTCGATTTGAAGCACGCCAGGCATTACCGGCATTCCTGGAAAATGACCTTGAAAAAAGGGTTCGTTTATCGTGACTTGCTTTATCCCTACTATCCGCTTTAACGGCTCTAATTCAATTACGGTGTCTACGAGCAGGAACGGCGGCCTATGTGGAAGTATCTGCAGGATAGCTTTGGAATCGTAAACAACCATTTGGAGAGCTTTAAGAGTATAAAAAAATCGAACAGCCGGCGAAAGTGTAACTTTAACCGGCTGCCGAGCGTGGTTCAAATTCGACCAGAACTATTTTGGTGCCGCAGCAGTAGCCGCACCGGTCTGGCGCGCATTGTAGAATGCGATAAAATCCTTGGTCACATTGGCGGATCCATCGAAATGAAGGATAACGCCCGTTTGTGCCATTTTTACGATGTCGAAGACCATGGTATATCCTTTTGCCTTAGCAAAATCTTCGATCGCTTTACCGATATCCTGATTCACCGGCCCTATGATCTCGCCGCCTCGCTTTTGGATAAAGGCATCATATTCCTTTTTCTTGAATTCGTATTCACGTGCAAGTCGTTCGCCTTCATCTTTTTTTGAAAGTGCGACTTTTTGATCGACGGGAACTGCCGGGTTCGACTGCATCTTTTGCAGTTCGTCCGAAAGCGTCTGAACGCGGGTTTGGATGTTGACCAATTCCGTTTCACGCGGCTTTGCTTCGTTCGCGAGCGCTTTATACGCATTTACGAACTTCAAAATACCGGTCTTGTCATCATCAAAAGCGCTGGTATCGATCCAGGCCACCTTAGCTACCACCGGTGTGGCAGGGGCCGTCTGCCCAATGACATTCATGCCGAACGCAGATAAGAACAGAACGGCAACTGCAATAAATCCAAACTTTTTCATTTCAATAAATACTCCTAAAATTGCTGTTTTCGAGGTCTCGACTAGTTACTTTGAAACATTATTCGACGCTTATGTTGCCCGACACCGCGGAAAACCAAAAATACTATTCTATATCGATTACTAATGTCAATTCGCGACTAGAAGGTGCGTCCCACCGTAAACCGGAATCCGCTCTTTTTCCCGGGTATGGAAATACCGGGCAAGACGTCCTGTACACCCAGAACAGCCCGCGGATTGTAGAAATAGATCAGGCGGAACGGTACGTTGACGATAGGTACCTGCACACGAAGTTCAACACCAATACTGGATTTATAGTCGGTAAATTTCGAAAAGGCCGATTCGTTTATCCGTAAAATGGAGTTTTGTTGTACATCGCCGCGCAGATAGATCGTTTGTACTTCGGGCGAAAGGCTGGTTGGACACCCGATTCGATTCCCACGGCAAAACTCATTGACGAAATCGGTCTTCGTCATAACCCGGCCGCGGTAGTAAAGGATCGCGCCAAAGCTGTTTTCCAGGACCGGTGCATTTGCAAGCCCGAGCTGAGTCATTCTGCCCGCACCGATAAAGGTATCATCGGGGAAAAACTCACTGTTGATGACCTGATCTTCACCCTTGTGCCAGTTGAAAACTGTACCAATGTCGGCGAACACAGCGAGGGTTGCGGGCCCGAAGATCGGAATTCGATATTCGAAATTACCCAATAACTGAGTATCTCCCCCAATGAAACGGTAGTTCCTTGCCAATAGCGCCGGATTAGTGCCCGAAATTCCGGTTAATACGCCGAGCGAACCTATCTCGCCGGGAATGGGCGATCCGGGTGGAAAGCCTGCGAGAGGAACCGGAGTACCGGAGGGATTGCTAGCCGCCACAGGATTTTGTGACGTGATAAAGGTGTCGAATGGAGCGATCGGGCCGATCGAGCGTGACTGGTAGCCTCGAATGTCGGTTTCACTTCCAAGGTAATATCGCTCATATGCAGGGATACCGTTGATAAATGCTATCGAGTTGGCATTCCTTATCGTGTCGGTGATCGCAAACGGATAAATTGTTCCGCCCAAAAGACGAAACGCGAAAACTTCAGGATTCTTTGTCTTTCTTCTTCGAACAGGAATGAATTTGGAAAACGTTACCGAAGGCGAGATCGTTCTCACATCGCCGCCGAGTCCCGCGAAGCCGATCGAAGCCGAAAACTGCTGGCCGCTGTTTGTATCCAAACCATTCGGAGCAGGACGCCGTGTGTCATAAACAAACGTTCCAATTACGCGGCTCGTCATGATATCCGGCTGTTCATAGATCACCGGGATCGTGATGTTTGGATCTCCTGAGGCGTTGACCTTGGGATCCCTGATCGTAGTCATTGAAAACTGATACGTCAGGCCGATTCGTGAAAACTGCGAAAAGGGGCGTTTTTTGAAATAAAGCTCTGATAGAGGAGCAGTCGCGAACACGTTAAAGCCCATCGTATCCTGCGAAAACAAGTTCTCCTCGTTGACCGTCACTTGCCCAATCGGGTTGCTGATGTCGTTTAGAAAATCCTGGTTACGGGTAAATACCGTGCCTTCGCCAAAGAATTTATATTTTGACAAAAACGCCGATACACCAACCGATATCGGTCTGTCCCTGAAATATGGCTGCTGATATGAGAATTGGAAATTCGTTTGCCGGTTACCAACACCAACCACGAACGAAAGTACTTCGCCGCGGCCCGCCAGGTTGTTCGTCGAATATTCAAGCCCGAAGAATGAACCGCCTACACCGGAAATACCGCCGTTAAATGAGATCTGCTGTCGGCCCTTCTCCTTGATCTTCACGATCAGGTCGACATCGCCCTGTTCTTCATCGGTTCGTTTCTCGACATCCTGTTCCGGATCGATCGGGTCGAAATATTGTGTCTGATTCAGCCGCTGGACCGAGATATCCAAATAATTGTCATTGTAGATATCGCCCACGTTCAGCAGGAACTCGCGTCGCATGACCTTGTCCCGCGTGAACGTGTTGCCGACGAACTCAAGGCGGCGAAGCGTGAATTGCTTCCCTTCTTCGATCGTGATCTTTATATCAACGATACCTTCGTTCGGGTTTGTCGGATTGTCTTTGAACTCCGGCTCGAATTCGGCGTTGTATTGAATGAAGCCCTGCGACCCGTAAACCTTTTTAAGGTCTTCGTATACGACGTCCTGTAGCCGTTTACCGTCAGCAACATCACCCGTTTTCAGGCCTACGTAAGCAAGCACCTGCTGCTCGGAAAATATCGAATTGCCTTCGACCTTCAATGTGCCTACGCGAAAGACCTTTCCTTCCTGTACCGGTACAACGATCTTTAACGTGTCGTCAACCGAGGAAATGATAGGCAGCGGCAGAACAACGAAAGGCAAATATCCCGTTCGTTTGGTCCCAAGCCCGACAACCTCCGGCTCACCGATGCGGGCCTGGAAGTAGCCCTTCGAGAACATATACGAACGAACATTTTTCTGAAGGTCGTACTGAAGCTTTCTCAGATCGAGTATGTCTTGCCCCTTGACACGTGAAACCAGTCCAGACTCTTTAACGAGCGTCAGAGCGCCTTTAAGTTCGCTGTCTTTGAAATGTTCGTTACCTGTGAAATCGATCTCGATGATGCGTGACTTAAGTCCCTGCTCAATGGCGAATGTAACGGCTATCGAAGTTGCCGAAACCTCTTCTTCCTTAACATCGACCTTTGCATTGGGAAAGCCTTTGGAGGCGAGCATTTCGCGAAGTACGCGAACGCCGGAGCGGGCCTTTACCGGATCGTAGATCGACTCCTTCGAGATACCGACGCGCTGCTCACGAAACGCCTTGAGAACATCCGATTCCTGAACCGCTTTGAGGCCTGTGAACTGAAGGTCGCGGATGATCGGCCACTCGCGGACCTCGAAGATCACGTTAACACCGCCGCGTTGACCGTCCGTGGTCAAAACGCGGGTCGCCGTCTTATCGAAAAAGTTTAGTGAAAGAAGCTCACGCAGGTCGCGTTCGAGGGCCGCCGGGTCATAAACGTCGCCCGGCCGTGTGCGAATGTAATAGATCAGGTCTTCGTCTCGCAGGCGCCTGTTGCCCTGGATATCGACAGTTTCAACGATCTGCTGCGCGGGAGCGGTCGCCCGGTCAGAATTCGTTGACTCGTGCCCCTCCGCGTTTTTGCCGAACGAGTAAGAAACAAAAACCGCAAGACTCAAAACAACGAGTCCGCAAGCGCGCAATCTCTGCATAATAAAGACGATCCCCGATACGTGCAGCAAAGGAGAGCTTTTGAAAAGCCATGGGCCGTTAAATCGTGCACGTAGTAAAACGTTAGAATAAACAATAAAAACCGGCTTTTCAATGTTCGAATTTTGACTCTTTGTTTGATTCCGCTGAGTTTGGGGTGGTTGCCTTCGAGCAGACTCTCTGGTTCCGGCTTAAATTATTCATTTTGAAGGCCCGAAAACGAAAAAGTGTGCCCGACGAATACGAGAGGCACACCTTCCAGGTCTTCAACAAAACAATAATCTAACCCTCGGCCTGTATGAGAACTTTTGCGGCTTCCTTATGTTCCAGGGTCCTTACTGCAAGATCGCCATCGGCACGATATATCTCGATGGAGCTCTGGCCCTCGACGCTTCCGCTGATCATTGCGTCGGAAAGTTTGTCTTCCACGTATTTCTGCAGCGCCCGTTTCAGCGGCCGGGCACCGTAACTCCTGTCCCCACAAGTCTTTTCCAAAAGCCAGGTTCGAGCCTCGTCTGTTATAGATAACTCGATCCCCTGTTTCTCAAGGATCACATTCAATTCGGCGATCTGCAGGTCGATAACCGCAGCAAGGTCGGCATCGGTTAGCTCGTCGAAGATGATCGTTTCGTCAAGGCGATTGATGAATTCGGGTGCAAAAACCTGCTTCACCTCGGATATCACCTGCTCTTCAAGTTTTTCGCGAGATGCATCGATTCCGGCCTGGAAACCAACATTCCCGCGTTTCTGTATCGCTCGTGCCCCTATATTGGAGGTCAAAATGAATATAGCGTGCCGGCAATCGACAGTATTACCCTGTGCGTCGGTCAGTATTCCGTCCTCGAAAACCTGAAGCAGCACATTCACAACATCCGGATGTGCCTTCTCTATTTCGTCGAACAGAACGATCGAATATGGCGAACGCCGCAGCCTCTCAGTGAGCTGGCCGCCTTCGTCGTAGCCGACATATCCCGGAGGCGACCCGATAAATTTGGCGACCGCATGTTTCTCCATGAATTCGCTCATATCGAAGCGGATGAGCGAGGATTCGGAAAGGAACATATACCTTGCGAGAGTTCGGGCGACCTCGGTTTTGCCTACGCCGGTCGGCCCAAGGAAAAGAAATGCCCCGATCGGCCGCTTAGGATTCTTCAAACCGGCACGCGAACGTCTGATAGCCCTAGCTAGTGCAGAGATCGCAGGCCGCTGCGAAACAATACTCTTGTGCAGTTCGGATTCGATCTCGATCAGCCGCTTAGATTCGTCTTTTCCGATCGCGGCGACAGGTATTCCGGTCCAACGAGAGATAACGTCGTCAACGTCCGATTTTCGTACTTCGACCGAAATGTAAGCGTCGTCGAGCGAGTTGATCTCCAATGAAAGTAGTTGTTCGTCGTTCGCGGTGCGTTTCCAATTCTCGATGGTTTCTTTCCAACTAGTCTCACCGGAATTTTGTTCCTGAAACTTCAATTTGGCGCGGGCGCCCGCCTCATCGAGTACATCGATCGCTTTGTCCGGAAGAAATCTCTCGGAAATGAACCGATTCGATTGAAAGACCGCGGCCTCGATCGCTTCGTCCGTATATCTGACCTGGTGAAACGCTTCGTATCGCTCTGCCACGCCCTTAATGATCCTTATCGCTTCTTCTTCGGTGGGCGGCAAAATGCGAACCGCTTGAAATCTACGTTCGAGTGCACGGTCTTTTTCGATGGAACGGCGAAATTCGGATGGGGTCGTGGCTCCGATACACTGTATCTCGCCACGAGACAGTGCCGGTTTTAGGATATTTGCCGCATCCAGCGTCCCTTCCGCCGAACCGGCTCCGACGAGCGTATGAAGCTCATCGATAAAAACGATATTATCGCCGGTTTCACGAAGTTCGCCGATGATCTTCTTTAATCTTTCTTCGAACTGCCCGCGATATTTCGTTCCCGCAACGATCATCGACAGGTCGAGCGAAAGTATTCGCTTGTTCTCTAGAAAGCTCGGGACCCTCTTATCGACGATCCTCTGCGCAAGGCCTTCGACGATCGCGGTTTTTCCAACGCCTGCTTCGCCGATCAGGACCGGATTGTTCTTTGTCCTGCGGCATAAGATCTCTATCAGTCTTTCGATCTCGGCATCGCGGCCGACCAGCGGGTCAAACTTTCCATTTTCTGCTGCGGCGGAAAGGTCGCGTGTGAATTCTGCAAGATTCGGGTTTTTCGACTGTTCTTTCTTTGCCGAATTCATGACCGCTTTATCGCTGTTCTGTTTCTCGGCCGAGCCACGGGTGTCCTGTATCCGCAAACCGAACTGAAACAGCACCTCGGCCGCGACCGAACGCTCTTCGCGGAGTATTCCTGTAAGAATGTGTTCGGGCGAGACAAAGCGGCTCTTCAGCGAACGGCTTTCTTCATTCGCATAGAAAAGTACTTTCTTTGTTTCGGGCGAAAGATGAAGCTCTGACGACTGAGGGATGCGATCACGAACTACAACACGTTCTTCGATCTCGGCACGTATCTTATCCGCTCCGATTCCTCTCAACGGAAAGACTCGCGACGTTACCGTTTTGTCTTCCCGCATTAAACCGAGAAGAAGGTGTTCGGGAGCGATCACCGGCGAGCCATATTGAAGAGCCTCGTACCGGGCAAAGAAAATGATCCGTCGGGAACGTTCTGAATAGCGTTCGAACATAAAACTCAAGGCCGCGATCTTAGTTCCTTCGTGATGGAATTATAACTAAAACCGACGGCTTCAATCCACTGGGAGAAAATTTGAATTCTTGGAACTAACCCGATATATGCTCAATTCGAGGGAAAATCCAGAATTAAGTCTAGGAAACAAAAGGATTATACGTGCGTCATAGATATGATCAATTCGTCATCTTCGAGTGTGCATCAAGCGGTATTTCATCGAATTCTCGCTGGGGAATTTCAACAACTAACGCCTGGTCACGGTCGGTAACGCTGCGGAGGATCTTGCCAGCCGGCGCTAGTTCGACCTTCGAGGAGAGAATGCGGCTGACCCGTTTCGGAAGCAGGGACGGCGCAATGCTCGCGATCGAATCGGCAAGCGAAACGATATCGCCGCCGCCCGTCCAGTGTTCACGAACAATGCCGGCATCGGTGCGATTGACCAACCGCAAAAGCGTTAACGCGACGACATAAATATCATCAACCTGTCCAATGAACGGAAAGACGTCCGGTATAAAATCGAGCGGCGAAATAACATAAACGATCGCCGCAAGGAAAAGCGCCTTTTCGGCCATTGGCACTCGAACGTCTTTCAGCATTCGGCCGAGCAGAACGACCATGTTCGGCAGGAACATCAGGAAGTTCTGCATACGGCTTTTCACGCCGCGGCGTTCTTTTCGCGAGATCCGTTTCTCATTTCGTTCGAGTTTGTTCATCCTGTGCTTCCAAGTCTAAAAACTGTGGACGGTTAGTGCAAGTTTATGGGCTAAACGTTGTGTGGTAAATTCTTCGTACGACAGACTGTTAGTCTGTCGCGGCAGGCTGACAGCCTGCCATACTTTATGATCCTCGAACAAATTCGCCAACGCGCAGCGGCCGACCCGCAACACATCATTTTGCCTGAGGGCGACGACCCCCGAACGCTTCAGGCAGCTGAGATCTGCGCCCGCGAAAAGATCGCGAATATCACGGTTATCGGTGAGGAAGAAAAAACACGAACGCTTGCAAGCGAGACGGGCGTGAACCTGAACGGTATCAGCATTTTAGACCATCGGCGTTCGGCAGAATTCGGCAAGATCGCAACTCTCTTTTACGAACTTCGGCGGGCAAAAGGCACGACCCTCGAAGAATCGGAACAGGCTGTTAAGGACCCGCTTTATTTTGGAAATTTGCTCGTCCGCGAAGGCAAAGCCGATGGTTCAGTTGCCGGAGCGACGAATACCACTGCACATACGGTCGCTGCCGCGATCAAGTGCATTGGTGTACGACAGGGATTTAAGATCGTATCCAGCTTTTTCCTGATGGTCGTTCCCGACAAGAAGTTTGGTGCGAAGGGCGCAATGATCTACGCGGATTGCGGTGTCGTTATCGACCCGGATTCCGCTCAGCTAGCCGAGATAGCGATGGCGTCCGCCGATTCTTGCCGGGCACTTCTTCAAACCGAGCCGAAAGTGGCTTTGCTTTCCTTTTCAACAAAAGGCAGCGCGAAACATTCCTCGCTCGACAAGATCATCGAAGCGATGAAGACCGTTCGGGTAAGAATGCCTGAACTGGCGATCGAT
>JBJMGN010000308.1:0-8679 GCA_045807885.1 Pyrinomonadaceae bacterium
TGACGGGACAATACCTCGCGACAATCCATTTGTCGGAAAACCAGGATACCGCCCAGAGATCTGGTCTACGGGACATCGAAATGCTCAAGGACTAACTTGGCAACGAGGAACGAGCGTAATGTTTCAGACTGAGCATGGACCGACCGGTTTTGAAGGCAAAGGTGATGGAGCGGACGAGGTGAATATAGTTGAAAAGGGAAAGAATTATGGCTGGCCCGAGATCGTCCGCAAAGAAACGAAGCCCGGTATGGTTACACCGATATTAGAATATACGCCCGCTTGCGCCCCTGCGAGTGCGGCCTTTTATTATGGCGCGGCTTTTCCTGATTTGAATGGCAATCTTTTGTTCGGTTGCCTGCGAGGAATGCGAATCGTTCGGGTAGTAATGTCCGGGCGAAATGTGTTGGGCCAAGAGAATCTGCTTGAGGGTAAAGTTGGCCGAATTCGCGAGGTCGCTGAAGGGCCGGACGGGTATATTTACTTTTCAACTTCGAACCGTGACGGACGCGGCAGGCCCGCGATCGATGATGATAAGATCATGCGGCTAGTTCCCACGGAATGATCGCCCGACTAAAAATGGGCACCGATTACCTCGATGCCCAGCCCTTTAACGAATATATAAAGTTTTAATTTGCAGTTTCAAGCCTAAGGTCGTCAGTGTAATTTCCCCAACCGTCCTGATCTGAATCGCTCTGCAATATACCATACCGCTTCATTTTCGCATGAAGCGTGGTCGGCTTGATATGGAGCAAACGCGCGGCCTGTCGCTGCCGTCCGCCGGTGCGAACCAGCGCACATTTAATAATATTAGTTTCGAAACGCTGAACCTCGTCCGATAGGTCGATGTCCGGCTTCGCCCAAACGTCGCTATCCTGTTCGAGCGAAGCAACTTCGCTCAAGATCGAGTTTGCTAAAACCCGAAGGGCCTCGAGCTTATTATTCATAACGGCAGGCGTGTTCGAGTTTCGATCCACTTCTCGAACTGAACCTTGTCGTTTTCGATATAAGAGCATTGGGTTCATAAATGTACCTCTTTATATTGAGAATTTTGTGAGCGTTATTCCCGCCTCACAAAAATCCTACACATCTTCAAGCAAAAAAATCTTCAATTTTGGAAAAAATTCAATAAATTTTCACATTGATTTTTATCAATTGAATAATTGATGTAATCGCCGTGACCAAAGCGAAATAGCCCATCGCATTTTTGAAACAGTTCGCCCCAAAAACCATGCAGTTCAAATTTCGGAACGATTTTTCCTCTCGGAAACTGAGATTTTCAGCGAAAATTCTTTTTTTCGATCTCGGCATCCAATTTTTCCAATTCTCTCAATCCCGCAATTTTGGTTTCGTATCGAAGTTTACAAACTACGAGCCTGACTAAAGTGCTCATGGAGTCACATGGCATATTTCTTGCCCTTCCACAGGGTGATCACCGGCAGCCATCCCTAAGATGTTCCATTAATTGAACGGGTTCACCGCTTGCCGTCTGCATCGCTTTTTCTATTAGAAAATCTGGAGGAAATATGAGGAAAATATCACTTTTCCTGTCTGCGGCTGCCCTTTTCTTGATCGGCTTCACTGTGAGCATTTTGGCCCAAACGTCCGGCGCTATCAACGGAACTGTCTTGGACCAGAATGGAGCAGTCGTCCCCGGGGCAACGATCATTGTTAAAGGCCTGGCTGGACAGGAATACAAAACAACGAGTTCTGGAAACGGGACGTTCCGCATTCCATCGGTAGCTAGCGGTATCTATGAAGTGACAATAGCCGCCGGCGGATTTCAAACTTACGTATCCAAGGACGTGAAAGTTGATGTGGGCCTTCCGACATCGGTGTCCGCGTCCATGACGGTCGGCAAGCCGGAGGAAACCGTGGTTGTCACGACCGGCGGTGATGTCCTGCAAACGCAGACTGCCACCGTTGGTACAACCATCATCGGCCGGCAGATAACCGAAACGCCGATAACCTCACGAGACGCCCTTGATCTGGTCACATTATTGCCCGGTACGACGCAGGTCGGAAGGCCGCGGCAATCGTCGATCAACGGCCTGCCGAAATCGAGCCTTAGCATCACTATCGACGGCGTCGACGTGCAGGATAACCTTTTGAAGTCGAGCGACGGATTTTTTACATTCGTGCGTCCGCGTCTCGATTCGATCGAGGAAGTCACGGTCTCGACCGCCGCGTCCGGCTCAGAAACCGGTGGCGACGGCGCGGTGCAGATCAAATTCGTTACTCGCCGCGGAACAAACGATTATCACGGCGGACTCTTTTGGCAGCATCGTGACCAGGGATTGAATTCAAACTATTGGTGGAACAACCGAAACGGCCTGCCCCGCAATCCGATCGTATTGAACCAATACGGGGGAAATGCCAGTGGCCCGATTCCGTTCCCTCGCATTGGTGAGGGTGGTCCCCGATTCGACTCGGGAAAGGACAAGGCTTTCTTTTTCGTCAACTATGAAGAGTTTCGTATTCCCGAAGCCATCAATCGCACGCGGACGATCCTTACCCAAAACGCAATGAACGGAATGTTTACTTACGGAACAACTACCGTCAACCTATTGGCGCTGGCCGGAGCCAATGACTGTGACCTGGATGTTCCGGGCGTACAACCCTGTCCCAACACGCTCGACCCGACGATCGCTTCGTTGAATTCAGCTATCCGATCTTCCACAAGTCAGGGAACGATAACGAAAGGAACCGGAAACCCGAATACCGAATTTCTTAACTTCATTGCACGGACGAATACGAAGCGAAAGTTCTTCACGAGCCGTGTCGACGTCAATCTAAATAAGAACCACGCTCTTGAGTTCGTATTTAACCAGAACATATTCGGCGCTCCCGGAAGCGGCGGATTTGATTTGTTGAACAGTGCTGATCCTTCGTTTCCCGGATTTCCTAATTCCGGTGACCAGACGTCGCGTCGATTCTCGATGGCCGTTGCACTTCGTTCGACGTTGACGAGCAATCTGATCAACGAGGCACGATTCGCACGTCTGTACGGCAAGTCGTTCTTCAGGCCGGGACTAACGGAAGAACAGTTTACAAATCAGAACTTCTACAACCTTAACTTTGCATGGACACATGCAGGCGGCGTTCCCGGTGCGAATTTACTCGGCCTGAACAACGTTACGGCGGGAACGGCGTCGGTTGCTGACGGCTGGAGCAGGACGGGTTCGAGCGACAATCGTCGTTCGTCTCCCTCTGAAGACTTCACCGATAATGTGACGTGGCTGCACGGTACGCATTCCTTCAATTTCGGAGGCCAATACAAACGCGTCCGCGTTCAATCTGCCTCTATCAACGAATTGGTTCCCGAGATCGGATTCGGCATCGACATTTCCGACGACGCGGACACCGCATTTCGAAGCGCGGCGACAACTATCGGGGCTGCAAACCTTCCGGGTGCAACCCCTGCCCAGCTTGCTCAGGCCAAAGGGCTCTACGCACTTCTTACAGGACGTGTGACAGACTATGTCAATACCGCGTTCCTGAAGGATGACGGCACGTACGAGATTCATGGCGACCAATATCAGGCGGGAACGCAGATAGTCTATGGCCTCTACGCGCAGGACATCTGGCGGGCACGACCTAATCTGACGCTTTCATTTGGGGTCAGGTGGCAGCCCCAGGATGCATTTAGAACGGACACAGGGAACTTTTCTTACGTAAGCAAGTTTTCGCAGGTTTATGGCCTGTCTGGCGAGGGAAACCTTTTCATGCCGGGCACGCTTACCGGCGAGGCACCGACGTTCGAGATCCTTCCGATCGGAAGCAGCGTCTATAACGCCGACAAGAACAACTTCGGGCCAAGCTTCGGCGTTGTCTGGAGTCCAAACTTCAAAGATGACAGCCTCGCTGGAAAGATCTTCGGATCAAACGGTAACAGTGTCGTCCGCGCAGGTTTTTCGCGATCGTTCGTTCGCGAGGGAACCAATGTTGCGCTCACTACGCTGACCAACTCACCAGGCGCAAATCTCGATGCAAGCCTGGCTGTTTCGCAAAACACGCTACCTGCCGGAACATTGTTCCGCAACATCGCGTCGGTAACCGTACCGACAGTTCCGGCGACCCCGCCGGATGTGATCGTCGGCGGCTTTTTCGATTCGATCATTGCGTACGATCCGAATATTAGGACGGGCCATGTCGATTCGTTCAGCATTGGTTATCAGCGACAGCTCGGTAAGGACAACGTGATCGAAGTTCGTTACGTAGGTAATCGCGCAAAAGATCTTTGGCGGTTATACAGCATCGACGAGGTCAACATTACCGAGAACCACTTTGTTGACGAGTTTCGTCTCGCGCAGGCGAATCTTGTTGCCAACAATCTGGCTGGCGGCAACCGTGCCGGCAGCTATGCGTACTTTGGCGCCGGAACGAATACGTCACCTCTTCCGTCGATGTTTAAGTATATTCGCGGGGCGGGAAACGTGAGCGATCAATTGTTGTACAACTCAACTCTTTGGAAGAATGCAACGTTGACCAATCTGCTGAATCCGATCAATCCAAACGCTCGCACTTTCGCGACGACGCTGGAAAACAGCGCTGCACGAAGGTCGAACGCATTGGCCGGCGGATTGCCGGTCAACTTCTTCTTTGTCAATCCGACGACGTTCGGGGGCGGTAATTTCATTATCGACAACAGCGCAAACAGCTGGTACGACTCGTTTCAGATCGAGTTTAGACGGAGGCTCTCGAATGGACTCTTGGTTCAGACCAGCTACGTGTTTTCGAATTCGCTGACCGACGCGTTTGCGTCAAGCTCGTTCGCGCAATCTAACTTCCGCACTTTGCGCGATCCGGGCTTTAACAAAACCAAGTCGCCTTACGATGTCACGCATGCGTTCAAGCTTAACTGGCTCTATGAGCTTCCGTTCGGCCGCGGCGCGCGATTCATGAACGATGCAAGCGGCTTGCTTGACGCGCTTGTCGGTGGCTGGAACATCAATGGCGCGGTCAAGCTCCAGAGCGGAACGCCGATCAACTTCGGTAACGTGAATTTAGTGGGCATGGACCGCAAGGAACTAGAGCAGGCGATCGGCACCTACTATAGCCAGTCGGTGTCGTATTCCAATGCTCCGGCTACGGTCGCGACCGCGTCGTATTTGCCAGCGGACATCATCAACAACACCTCGAATGCATTTGCAAATCTTGCCTTTACAGGACGTGCGATCGTTCCGGCCGGATACGGCGGCTGCATTCAGGAATATGCCGGACAATGCGGATTCTCGAATCTTGTGGTTCACGGTCCGAAGTTCTTTCGTACAGACCTGAGTGTTGCCAAGAAATTCAGGCTTGGGGAAACGAGGAACATCGAATTCCGAGCATCAGCGTTCAATTTCCTTAACAACGCTCAGTGGCGTGTAGGCGGTTGGGCAGCGGATGTCGTGAACGTAACTGCGTTCGGAACCGGATGGGGCCAGCTAACGAATGGCACGGTATATCAAGATACGTCGACAACCAACGATCAGGGTGGGCGAACCATCGAATTTGCGATCCGCATTAACCTTTAATTTCTCCTTTGCCCGGCCGTAGATCCAGTTTATGGTTCGGCGGCCGGCATCATTTATTCACATCAAGTACATCGATCATGAAACACATAAATCACGCTCGCTTTTGTGCAGAATTTCAATTTCGATTTTCGGTACCGTTGATTTTTTCGATTCTGACGGTAACCTTTGTCGGTTCAATCTTCGGATTTGATGATCCAACGGTTGCTGAAATCCTGAAACGGCATTCCGAATCCGTCGGTTCAGAACAGGCGCGCAAAGACGCGACGAACCGCGTCGCGATCGGTGTCAGCGAGTTTGTAATAAATCTTCCGGCAAGCCGTTCGACGGGTAAAGTGTTGTTTGCATCGGATTCGAACAACTCGATGCTCATCTCTAGTTTTGATCTTTTGGAGTATCCGTTCGAGAAAATAGGCTTCTTTCGAGGCAAGGTCGACGTACCTTTCATCACACCTGGAACCCGTTCCCCAATCGGGAGTTATCTTTTGCTTAACGACAACCTTTTAAGCGAACGGCTATTCGGCGGAGTGATCACGAACGGTTGGCGAATGTTTGACCCTAGCACCATGGATAGATTGAAATTCGGTGGAAGAAAAAAAGTGAATGGTAAAGATGCCTTCGTGCTGAAGTTTACTCCAAAAATCGCAACTTCCTCAGACAGCAGTATCGATATTTTCTTTGATGCGAAAACGTTTCAAAATATTCGAACTGAATACCGGCAAACTATACCGGACAAAAATGCCTATCTAACTACATTTATTGGAAACCAAACCGGCGAAAATATAAATACGTTAACCGAAGAGTTCGACGATTTTCGTTCCGCTGAAGGTTTAACGCTACCGTACAAATACACCATTAAACTCGTAGTTAACAACCGTGCCACGACAAAGGATTTTCGATGGATCTTCAAGTTCGACGAGTATCGCATTGGGCAAAATTTCGGCGAGGACTTTTTCACATTTGAAAAGAAGTAATCTCTAATTTCGGTCGTATTTCTTCAAATTCATTATCTTGAATGCTTTTTTTATTTGAATCCTTACCTCGACTCGAAAATCTACGAGAATTCCGATAAACCGAAGAAAAATCGAAAGCTTCCTTACTCCTCCACGACTCAAAACTTCAATTCTGACTGTTCGAAACAGCACTTCTTCAAACGGCACGTTTATTGCCCATTAAAAAAGCGATGACGAGACGCTTAGTCCAATCTATTCAATAATTTGGACGGAGCGAAGGCCGCTCCAGTTATTCGGACAAAGCGCCTTTTTCTTGAGCATTGCAATTTAAATTCCGGCTCACAATGACTGATGCAGCGGGGCCGGCAACGGAGAGCATATGAGGTTTACAAAGTTTCTGATTCAATTCGTTTTTGTGGTTGCCATTTGTGCAATGGGGACGTTCAGCCAAGTCACGGGCGGTGCAGTTACGGGTAATGTCGTTGATCCAAATGGAGCCACAGTGCGAGGAGCAACTGTCGTTCTAAAAGATAAGGCACGCGGTCAGGAGTTTACAGCTCAAACAACTGATGCCGGGTCGTATCAGTTTCCGAATGTGCAGACGGGCGAATACACCCTTACAGTCAGCGCTACAGGATTTACCGCTGCGAACCGCGAGGTCATCGTTTCGCTAAACCAGACCACAACCGTGGACGTGGCCCTCACTGTGGGCGGAAGCAGCGCCGTGGTGGATGTTATCGCCGGTGGCGAGGGCGTCGTTCAGACGGACACTTCACAAATTGGCACTACATTCAAAGGTCGGGCGGCACAGGATCTTCCCATAAACGGAGACGCAAACAACTTAGCCCTGCTCGCTCCCAATGTCATTCCGCCTGCAAACGGAACTTTAGGTTCTGGCGGTTCCAGCGGAGGCATCCGTGCCCGCGGCAACTCGTTCAACATCGACGGTGTCGATAACAACGACGCGGGCGTCACAGGCCCTGCGATAACACCGATCCAGGACGCGGTGGAAGAATTCACGCTGCTGCAGAACAATTTCAGTGCGGAATTCGGAGCCGGGGCAGGTGGACAGTTCAACCAGATCACCAAGTCCGGCACAAATGACTACCATGGCAACCTATTCTCGTACATCGGCAGTCAAAAATTGAATGCACGCAGTACCAACGAGGATGGCGGCGACAAGAACTACTTCAAGGAAGTTCGGTACGGGTTTACTTTTGGGGGTCCGCTCCCGACCCCGCACTTCGGTGAAGGTGGTCCGCGATTTAACTCTGGAAAAAACAAACTTTTCTTTTTCACTGCGTACGAGAAATACTTCCAGGAAGGCGCGAGCGTTCCCGGCGAATACTCGGCCCCAACTGAAGCGGGGTTAAATCAGATCGCCGCGAGCCCGTTGGCGAGCCAGTACCTGATCAACCTTATGCGCACTTACGTAACGCTGCCGACGACCACGTCATTCACGCAAACTGTTCTCGGTATACCAAACGTTCCCTTCGGAGACGTGTTCCTGCCGATCCCTGCCTCGCAGGAGCAGAAGGCGTTCCAGTTGAACATCGATCACCTTCCAAATGAGAGGAATCAATTCCGCTATCGATACTCGCGTGCCCGTTACGCCGCTGAACAGGCTGGAAACGGCGGCTTGGCCTTCAATAATTTCCTGGCATTCAACTCGGATATTTTCTCGGTGAACTGGGTCGGTTCCATCAGCCCAACAGTTGTGAACGACCTTCGGCTCTCGTATTTCCGAACGATCACAGACTACCCTCTAGTGAACCCGGGGGTGGCTGACTTCCCGAACTTGACCATTTTGGATGTGAACTTAGTAATCGGTCCCAACGGCAACCTGCCTCAGAGCGGTTATGATAACAACTACCAGTTATACGATTCGATTACCTGGGTGACTGGAGCGCATACGCTAAAGTTCGGTGGTGATGTTCGCCGTTACCTCGGTGGATCGGACTTCCTGCCGCGTGCGCGTGGCGACTACGAGTGGAGTACGTTCGAATTCTTTATTCAGGACCTGCGCCCCGACAGTCGGAATATCCGAGGCGTTGGTAGCGGTCGATTCGTTGCGAACAATCATCGTTTCTTCGGGTTCGCCCAGGACGATTGGAAAGTTCGACCGAATCTTACTCTTAACCTCGGTGTCCGATACGAGTATCAGGGACTTTATCGCGACGCAGCCCTCCAGGCGACGGCGGCTCCCGCAAATA
>JBJMGN010000309.1:0-4618 GCA_045807885.1 Pyrinomonadaceae bacterium
ATCAACGAGGCGAGTGCTATCCTCCACGTCTGACCGAAAACCAGATTCACGGCGTTCACCTGTTCGGCGGACATCGTTCGTGCCGGTGGGAGACTCGTAATGATGTAGGACATCAAAGAGGCAAAGATCAATGCTCCAAACCCAGCCCAGATGACGCGACGGGAACGCTTGTAACCATAAACTTCAGTGAGGACGTCGCCGAAAAGGTAACTGATCGGGAAAAAGAGGACGCCGGCGCCAAAGATGTATTCGCCAATGACTGGCAGCGTTACATAAGAGACCTTTTGGACTCCAATGATCCCCGAACAAAGCAGCACGGCCACGAATGCTGCCATTATCAGATCGTAGTATTTATACCGTCGGCGTTCAGACATTTGACGGATTGTAGCAGACAATCACGCGGAGCCTGACCGACAGAGAGGGCTATTCTAAAATGATCGAGCGCGAACAAACTTGCAGTAGTAGAAATCGCGAAAAGAAAAAAGCCTTCCCAAATGGTCAGGCTTCTGCAATTCGATTAAATGATCTTTATTCTACGCAACTTCTGCGACATGTTTTGTCAGTCGCGATTTATAACGGGCTGCGGTATTTTTATGGATCAGACCTTTGTTTACGGCCTTATCGATCACCGAAACTGTCGGGTTTAACAATTCGCCGCTCAAATTCTTGTCCGAAGTGGATATCGCCGATCGCAATTTCTTGATCTGCGTGCGCAATTTGCTCCGATTGCTCCGATTTTGTTCGTTGCGCTTGGCGTTTTGCCTAATTCGTTTTTCTGCTGATTTATGATTTGCCATTCAAAACTCTCTTAATTCCAATAAGTCGGGTTTAGGAACAAACGACAGATTTTACAAGGTCGGAGCGACCAGGTCAAGTCGCGGTCAGGCTTCGGACCTTAGCACAAAACCGTGCATCGCATCCACAACCAGCACGAATATGGGTGGATAGAATAGTACGTCCACCTGCGGAACGGCCGAAAAAAGGTATGGCTCCGTAAATGATCGTAACTGGAAGAAATAGCCGATCGACAACCCGGCCGCGAAACATGCGACGATTCCGACCAGCAGCATCGCCGACATTTGGTAACGAGAGTATTGCCGCGAAGGAAGTTCGGTCTCATCTAGGATCGACTCGTGGATGTCCTCATCGTCATATGTGAATCGATCGAAAGCCTCGCGGACGCGCCCAACGATATGTATTACGCCGACGACAAAGAACGAAACGACGACTATACGGAAAAGCGTACCGACATAATCCGAAAGGAACAGGTTTGGCCGAACGATCGCCACCGTGAGGGTCGAAACAAACAGGGCGACTACCGGAAACAGAAATTTTTGCAGTGCCTGCGATTCCTTCCGCTCTTCGGCGATCATCCGGTCGATGATCTCGTTGTAGCGATGCTCGTAGATCATCTGCCGCCATCGTTGCGCATGACTGTTTGCCGATGAGAAGACCGAATCGCCATTGCCGTTCGTAGCATGGATCGCATTCAGTTTCTTGTCATATGCCGTCCGCTGTTTTGGATTGCCCAGTACCTCGTAGGCTTCTGCTATCTCGGCAAATGCAATTGCGGTCTGTTCGGAACCGTTATTCTTATCAGGGTGCAGTTTGCGGGCGAGACGGCGGTACGCCGACTTTATTTCGGTCTTCGACGCCTTGGGTGAAACTTTTAGAGTTTCGTAGTAATTAACCATTCGCCCAGCTTTGGATAACGGGAGATGCGGCGCACGGGAAGGTGCAGCACCACAAGATTTTACGGCGAAATTATAACATATTGAAAACCGTCCAAAGCAACCTTTCTAACTGTCCAGGTCGTCAATCTGCAGACTGATCGGGTCGGCGCCCGCCGCTTTTACAGCATCAACGAGTAACGCGACACTCCCATAATTGAGCGACCTCGGAGCCCTAATGAAAACCGTCCGTTGACGGTTGTCATTCTCGTCCCTTAGCTGGAACACTTCTTTCAATCTGTTTGTTAAGGCCGCCGTGTCGTCGATCGCTCCTTTCAATGCTTCACGATTGAGCATTATTCGCGAGTCGCTCGAGTATCCAACCACAAGAGTATCGGGATCGGGCAGGACTCTATTATCTTTGGGCGGATCGCCGGGAAGTTTTGCTTCGAACGCACTTGGCTTCGGCGGTGTGATCACCATGAAAATTATCAATAGAACGAGAAGGACATCAATGAGGGGTGTGACATTTATTTCGGGTTGGTTCATTTCTACCTCCAGATCAGCTGGAAAGTTAGACAAACATTTTCGTCATTTGTTCCCGAGTGCGGCCAAAAGCGCTTTCGCCTTTAAAAGTGATTCGTTATATTCCTCCTGTGGATCGCTGTCGATCGTTATACCTCCCCCGACATTGAATGTCGCAACCCCTTCACGAATGACCATTGTCCGAATCGCGACACTTACATCGATACCCGGTTTCATACCGTCAAATCCGAACTTGGGAATAAAATAACCGATCGCTCCCATCGAAAGTCCACGCGCGTTTGGTTCCAGTTCGTCAATTATCTCCATCGTCCGTATTTTCGGCGCACCGGTGATCGACCCACACGGAAATAGAGCCCTCAGAATATCAACGAAGGTTGCATCGCTCCGCACTCTTCCTTCGATCGTGGACACAAGGTGGCAAAGCGTCGGATGAACTTCGAGGTCGCAAAGCTTTTTAACGTCTACACTGCCAAACTCACAAACCCGGCCAAGGTCGTTCCGAAGAAGATCGACGATCATTGTATTTTCAGCTCGGTCTTTTTCGCTTTGAAGAAGTTCAACTTGCAGCCGCTTATCCTCTGGTTCGCTTATTCCCTGCGGCCGCGTTCCCTTGATCGGCGAAGCGGAAATAATCCCGTCGTACAGACTGAAAAACCTTTCCGGCGAAGCTGAAACAACATATGAATCGCCACGGTCTATAAACGCCGCAAATGGCGCCGGGTGATCGCGTCGCAGACAAGCGAAAACGCGCTGCGGCGAGGTTTCGTCATCCAGTTCGACTGACAACTTTATCGTCAGGTTCACCTGGTAAGTGTCACCTCGCCGAATGAATTCTTTGATCGTTTCTATCGCATCGGTATATTCGTTGAAGGTGAAGTTCGAACGGTACTTCGCGGGCGGGATGTTCTTTGAAATTTCGCTGACAGACCGAGGTACGTCGAGTAGGATTTCGTCGAAGCTATCAATATTCCCTGTCAGGAACGTCTCTTCTTTTTGATAGTCATGCACTATCAAGGAATCATATAGTGCGAGGTAGACATCCGGTTCGCTGCCTTTCTCAGGTTTGGAATTTATCGCCGTAGGCTTTCCGCCAAAGTCATAAGAGATAGTAAAAACCGCGGCAAATCCGCGGTTGAGAGCGGATTGAAACTGGTCTAACATGCCCGATGGATCTTCGCTTCCGAGGCGAATGGTTTCCACCGGGTTAATGCCGGCGATCATCAGATGCGATCCGAGATGCCCGACGCCGCAGCTGTCTAATATAGAAACCTGCCGATGATCGACGCTGGTTAATAGGGCGCTTACCAGCCGATCAGCAGTAATATCAAGCCGTTTCATTTTGCGAGGATTTTACCACGACGACCAACGTGCAAAACGCCTTCTCGGACCAGTTACAAGCGTACAAAAGTCGCATTTCAATGCGTTTTCGCGTAATATACCGCAGACCGGATTCTCTCCTCGCTTAAACATATATGGCATTTGAATCGAACGAAAGACAGGCGCTCGTGCGCGGCCTGGGACTAGCCGCCGCTGTTTCGGTGATCGTCGGAAACGTCATCGGTACCGGTGTATTTTTAAAGGCACGCGTTATGACCTGCAATGTCGGCGAACCGACGTGGGTCATTTTGGCATGGATCGCCGCCGGACTCCTTTCGTTAGCTGGAGCACTGACATACGCTGAGCTGACCGCCATGAAGCCCGAAGCCGCCGGGCCGTATGTTTTTCTTCGTGATTCCTACGGGCGTCTTTCAAGTTTCTTATTCGGCTGGATGCAGTTGTTCATCGCACGTACCGGTTCGCAGGCCAGCGTGGCCGTTGTATTTGCGATCGCGCTAAATGATTATCTCGACGGCAAGTTGAAACAAACGCTCTTTCAAACTTCGATTTTCGGCTTTCCATATGAAGTAACGACTCTTCAGATCATCGCCGTCGTCGTGATCGTGATCTTTACAACTTTAAATTGCCTTTCCGTTCGCCTTACCGGCCAGATCGCGACTGTTCTTACAGGCGTAAAGATCGCGCTGATTTTGTTCGTCGGCCTTGGAGCATTCTTGTTTGTAACCGGCGGCAGTTTCGCAAACTTTTCCCTGGCAAGTACGGGCGGTACCTGCGAAGGCGTCGCTGATGCGGTCCGTTTCGGAGCGGTCGGGTACACTTTCCTCGCGGGCTTTGGGGCTGCAATGCTCGGAGCTCTTTGGGGCTACGACGGCTGGGACAATTTGTCTTTCGTTGCGGGCGAGGTCAAAGACCCCAACCGCAATATCCCCGTAGCGATCATTGGCAGCATTCTCATCATCATCGTTCTCTACGTCGGAGCACAGGTCGCGTATTTCTATGTGCTCGACCCGACATCGAGTGCCTCGGTATCATCAAATTCGTCGGTCGCAAAGATCGTCGTCTGT
>JBJMGN010000310.1:0-5627 GCA_045807885.1 Pyrinomonadaceae bacterium
ATCAACGAAGCTGCAACATGCTCGTCCGCGAAGGCATGGAGGTCGTGACGGGTGAGTAGAATCACGACCGATATCCTGATAGTAGGCGGCGGAGCGGCAGGATTGTCGGCAGCGGCTGAAGCATCCGCAATGACAAAGGTCACGCTCGTCGATGACAACCCAAAATTGGGCGGTCAGGTCTGGCGTGCGGAAATGGGCTTGCTGAAATCGCCGGAGGCCAAACATTTGATCGAACAGGTCGAAGCGGGGAATGTGCGGATCATTAATGACGCTCAGGTCTTTGGATGCGACGGCCCTAACCGTTTACTCGCCGAAACTCCTGCCGGACGGCTCGAAATTCAATTCGAAAAAATGATTCTCGCAACGGGTGCGCGAGAACGTTTTCTTCCCTTTCCCGGTTGGACTTTGCCGAATATTTTCGGCGCCGGCGGTCTTCAAGCACTGGTGAAAGGTGGACTGAAGATCAGAGGGAAACGCGTAGTTGTTTCCGGAACCGGACCATTGCTTCTGGCCGTAGCAGACTATCTCAATTCAAAAGGCGCAAACGTCCTGCTAATCGCCGAACAAACACCCGCTGCAAAAGTGCGTCGGTTTGCGCGTGGTCTGTGGCGGCAACCGTCCAAAATGGTTGAGGCGGCGGCGCTGCGTGCGAGGCTCGTTAGCATTCCGTATAAAACAGACAGTTGGGTCACATCTGCCGCCGGCAGCCAACATTTTCTGCGCAGTGTAAATATCTTTCGAAATGGAAAAGTCCAGACTATCGAGTGCGATTATCTCGCATGCGGTTTTCACTTGGTGCCGAATATTGAGCTGGCTTCGGTGCTTGGAGCGGTGATCAAAGATGGTTTTGTCGCAATCGACGAATTTCAGCAAACATCGTTGGATAACGTGTATTGCGCGGGTGAACCGACCGGAATCGCCGGTCTTGAATCGTCGCTTATAGAAGGCAAGATCGCCGGATTGGCGGCGGTCGGTCAATTGGGCGCAGCCAGGTCGCACTTTGCTGCTCGCAACAAAGCGCGGCGTTTTGGCGAGGCGTTGAACAAGGCGTTTGCGTTGCGAACCGAGCTTAAAACGCTGGCAAACGCAGAGACGATCGTCTGTCGATGTGAGGACGTAACACATTTGCGGTTATCTGAATTTGCAAACAGTAGAGACGCAAAATTGCAGGCACGTTGCGGGATGGGCTCTTGCCAGGGCCGCGTTTGCGGACCAGCGACCGAATTTATTTTCGGCTGGAAACCGGGATCCGTGCGTCCACCGATTTTTCCTGTAAAATTGGAGAATCTATGACTATGAATTGGTCGGGCGTAATGCCAGCGATTACGACTTGTTTTGACAAGACCTTGAATATCGATCACGAGTTCACCGCGAAGCACGTTGCTTGGCTTATGCAAAATGGCTGCACCGGAATCGTGACGAATGGCAGTTTGGGTGAGGGTGGAGCCCTCTCGATCGATGAAAAGCACGCCCTTTGGCGTACATGTGTGAATGCGTTAGGACAGGCTCCGGTGGTAGCTGCGATCGCGGCTATAACGACTTCTGACGCTTGTGCACAGGCTGTCGCGGTCGAGTCCGCTGGCTGTAAGGGCCTGATGGTGTTGCCTCCTTATCTTTACCGCGGCGACACGCGCGAAATGAAGAAGCACATCAGCGCCATAGTACAAGCGACGTCTCTGTCGTGCATGCTGTATAACAATCCCGTCGCTTACGGCACGGACTTTCTGCCAGAGCATATCGCCGAACTTGCTGCCGAATTGCCGAACCTAAATGCTGTGAAAGAATCTTCAACGGACGTGCGGCGGATCACAGCTATCAAAGCGCTGTGTGACGATCGGCTGGCTATCTTTGTCGGGGTGGATGATTGCATCGTAGAGGGCGTTAACGCGGGTGCCGTCGGTTGGATCGCTGGCTTGGCAAATGCGATGCCGAAAGAGTCTGTTGAGCTTTTTGACTTCACACGCGCGGCATATATCGACAAGGCTGCAAAACTATATGAATGGTTCCTGCCGCTGCTTCGGCTCGATACAGTTCCGAAGTTTGTGCAGCTCATAAAGCTGGTTCAGGAACGAGTCGGATGGGGAAACTCACGCGTTCGTCCGCCGCGGCTTGAGCTTGTCGGCACTGAACTAGAGGAAACGCTGCAGCTTATCGATCAAGCATTAGCGACGCGCCTGGCTGAATCCCCAAAGCCGCCCGTGGTAACTTACAGCGCCTAGAGTGCGAGACCGCACCTTAGCAACGGCGTAACATCCAACGAAAACAAATGGATCTCGAACTCACTGGCACCTCCATCATCGGCTTTTCTCGCGGCGGCAAAACAGCCGACATCTTCCATGCATTCGACCCCACAACTGGAAAGGCGGTAGAGCCCGCGTTTCACTCGGCTACTTTGGAAGAGCTAGATCGAACAGCGCAGCTTGCCGGTGACGCACGCCTTAAATACGGAAATCTTGCCGCCCGCGAACGCGCGAAATTTCTGCGAGCTATTGCCGATAACATTGAAGGACTCGGCGACACTTTGATCGAACGAGCATCGCTCGAAACTTCGCTGCCCAACGCGCGCTTCATCGGCGAACGCGCTCGAACCTGCGGCCAATTGCGCATGTTTGCCGATCTTCTCGACGACGGCTCATGGGTTGATGCGAGGATCGATCATGCGATTCCCGACCGCGAGCCGATTCCGAAGCCCGATATTCGCTCGATGCTACGCTCAATAGGGCCTGTTGCGGTATTTTGTGCGAGCAACTTCCCTCTTGCATATTCGGTCGCCGGCGGCGATACCGCTTCTGCATTGGCGGCCGGCTGTCCGGTTATAGTTATTGCGCACACCGCGCACCCGGGAACTGCTGAACTCGTCGGGCTCGCCGTTTCAAAAGCTGTCAAGGAATGCGAAATGTCAGAAGGCACGTTTAGCCTTCTCTTCTCGAGCGGTTATGAGATCGGCCAGGCGTTGGTTCGTTATCCAGCGATCAAAGCCGTCGGGTTTACCGGTTCGCGAAAGGGCGGTCGCGCCTTGATGGACATCGCCGCGGCTCGGCCGGAGCCGATCCCGGTTTATGCAGAAATGAGCTCGGTCAATCCGACATTTATTTTACCGAGCGCCGTAAAAGAACGCGGCGATGCGATCGTCGCGGGGCTTCATGCTTCTGTTACGGGCGGTGTCGGGCAATTTTGTACAAAACCCGGTCTGGTTTTCTTGCCGGCAGAATCGGACGCATTTGTCTCAAATTTCAAATCTCAAATTTCAAATACTTCGCCTTCCCCGCTTCTCACCGGTGGAATCCAAAAAACATATAACGAATCGAACAAGCATCGAGCCGGCGAAGTTATGAACACGACGGCAAACGAGGATGCAGATCTAGTGGGCTTTTCGGTAAACCCTTCCGTATTTGAAACTTCGGCGATCGAGTTTCTTAATACACCCGATCTCAATGAGGAGATCTTCGGACCAACAACTTTGCTTATTCGCTCGAATGATCATGAAGAATTGCTGAAGATTGCTCTCTCGCTCGAGGGGCAGCTTACGGCTTCAGTTCACGGCACAGAAGACGATCTTCGCGAATACGCTGACCTCATCGCGATACTCGAAACGAAGGTCGGGCGATTGATCTTTAATGGGTTTTCGACCGGCGTTGAAGTATGCCCGTCGATGGTTCACGGCGGGCCCTATCCAGCCACATCTGATGGACGCTCCACAGCGGTGGGCACACGCGCGATCAGGCGGTTTTCACGATTCGTTTGTTACCAGAATTTTCCGCAAAGTACGTTGCCGGAGGAACTGCACGACAGTAATCCATTAAACATTTGGAGAATTGTTGATGGCGAACTCACTCGCTAGCTATTCGGATTCAAATCCCGATGCCTTCAATACAAAATCCGGAACCTTTGGCTCGTTCGGCACCAGAAATTCCTTTCCGCGTTCTAAGGTCCAGCGGTGCAGCCAGGAAATTCCCGCAGGCCCCACGTACGTATCTGGCAGACGATAAGCGTCGTCCTTCAATGCTTCTTCGAGGGAAACGATCTTGTAGCCACGTTTGCGAAACATCAAGGCTAGATCATCCAGGTAATCCGAATTGATAAAGTTTGCGTGGATCAAAAGCGTCTCAGCTATTTCCCTTGCGAGCAGCTTCATCGATTGGCGTTCCCAATAATCAAGCTTAGCTTCCATGTATGGCACGTACGCATCGCCGACCTTTTGCATCAGCAGCTTGTCACCTTTATCAAAGGCGTTGTCATATGCCCGTGAAAAAATGTAGTCGGCGTTATCAAAACTGATCGGTGCGATCGTGTAACCATTTGCGGCGAGAAACTTATCAAAGTTCGCCTTCACATCCCTCGACCGACCCGTCTGCAGGAAAGGATGGCGAAAATAACGGATGTCCTTTCCCTTTTTTGCGAGCAGTTCTTTGGTGATCGTCTGCCCTTTAAGTAGATCAGCCTGATAATCTGCAAGCTCGATCCGGTTCATGCTCCGATGCGAGAATGTGTGGTTACCGAGCTCCAAACCAGAGCCAATCCACATCCGTAGCAGATCGATCTCCTGCTCATTCCGTTTATCGCCGTCATAGAGCTTGTTTTCATTTACAAATCCGATCGCGGGGATCTTCGCTTTCTTAATATGCCCGAGCAGTTTCTTTGTAATTTCCTGCCGGTTCTTCAGATCCCGCCGTGTCGAAACCACGGGAAGGTCGTCGATCGTCACAGCGATCGCTCGCTCGCTCCGCTGTCCGACGACATAAATACTCAAAGCGACAATGATAAAAAAGTAAACAAGGCAGAACTTTCTCATACTGCTATTCTCTTCCCTTCTTTCCGCTCGTACAGGTGATTCCGTAATTCGCGGTTCGCATTCCACCATATTGAACAACTACACGAAAATCATTCTTCTGAAACGCGAAACTGTAATCGCCTGAAAGATTCTCTATCGAATGCCAACCGTCGGCCTCGAGGAATCGGCTCATGGACGCATACGAATCGTGGAAAGATACCGAAGATTTATAGTAGTAATACAGTTCCTTCGGTCCATGCGTACTTTCAGATCGATCAATCAACTCAAAGTTCTGAACCTCTCCCAATCTTTGACAGATACCTGCGAGAATCTGAAGATCTTGATCCTTTCGAAGTCGCTCATTGAAACGCTCTCTTTTTGCCTCAGCGGCCGATTCATTAAATGAATTCCATGACGAGCAGCATAAACTGGATGTCATTAGACTCACAATTAAGAGCCATCTAAACGTCATAGCTCGCTACTTCGCAAAAACCCGCGAAAGATCATTAAACCCTTTGAATTCGAGCGCATTTCCGCTCGGATCTAAAAAGAACATCGTTGCCTGTTCGCCGACCTCGCCTGCAAAGCGTATTTTCGGTTCGATAACAAATTTCACACCCTTCGCCTTTAATCGTTCCGCCAATTCGCGCCATTCTTCCATCGGCAAAACGATCCCGAAATGCGGCACAGGAACATTATCGGAATCGACGTGATTCGTCGATTTCACACCAGAACCGTTCTCAGCCAAATGCGTTACGATCTGATGGCCATACAGGTTGAAGTCGATCCAGAGCTCCGAACTCCGGCCCTCTTCACAATCAAGTACGTCCCCGTAAAACGTGCGTGCCGCATCCAG
>JBJMGN010000311.1:0-3583 GCA_045807885.1 Pyrinomonadaceae bacterium
ATACTCAACGAGATAACGGTTCGACGCCGAGACCCGAAACCAAAACGATAAATATGGAAGTAGCCATAGGCGATACATTCACAAAGACCCGAACCGTTACGGACGAACTCATCAGGACATTTGCAGACCTTTCAGGAGACCATAATCCGATACACCTGGATGAGCAGTTTGCAGCAAATACGCGCTTCGGGCGGCGTATTGCTCATGGAATGTTGAGTGGCGCCTTTATTTCCGCAGTACTCGGCTATGAGTTTCGCGAGCGCAAGATCGTTTACCTTTCGCAATCGATGAAATTCACTAATCCGGTTTACATTGGCGATACGGTAACCACGACCGCCACGGTCAAAAATATTCGCCAAGAGAAAGGTATTGTCACGCTCGAAACGACGGTTACGAAACAGGATGGATCAGTCGCAGTCACTGGCCAGGCGATGGTGATGATCCTTAATTGACGTCGTTCGAAAAACCATCCTTTAATGCGATCGAATATCAACGAATTCCCCTACTTCAGAAAACTAAGCTTCGGAGTATTCCTGATCTTCATCGCGACCCTCGCGATCCAAAAGCCAACTTTTACAATTGCCGGACAAAACCTGACCGCCAGCGACATCTTGTTTCCGATCGTGGCGATCCTGACCTTCAGCAGCGGCGTTTTACGAAAGATTCGCGTTCGGTGGTTTCCGATTTATTGGGTTTTTGCTGCCTACATTGCAGCTTTCAGTTTGTCGACTGTTTTTTCAGCTGAACTTTCCCGGAGCGTCCTTAAGACTTTGGCTACTGCTTATCTGATCGGGATTGCCGTTATTACGATCAGTTACATCAATAGCCAGTCGCGACTGAGAGTCACAATTTTGACATTCCTAGTAGCGTCGAGCGTTCCGATCCTTATCGGACTCTTGACGATCATTCTGTTTTACTTGTGGAATGAGTCTCCCATAATTCCGCTACTGACATACCACTACGGAGCGGTGCCTGTCGGAAATTATCCCCGACTCAGTTCGATATTCGTTTCGGCGAGCATGTTCTGCAATTTCCTGAACGTCGTCCTGATGTTTTTACTCATCGCCTATTCAAAAAGGTGGGTTAGCAAAATGGCCTTTGGGCTGGGCATCGCCGCAGTAATAGTAACGTCGATCTTTACGATCTCATCGGGGTTGGGAACACTATTCCTTGCATTCGGCCTATGGTATTGGTACCTAAATCCGCTGCGCTCGGCTGGACGATTCGCGGTGTGGGCCGGAACACTGGTCTTCGCAATCACTTTCCTATTGAGTTTTTTCGCTCTTCAGCCGCATTCCACCGCGCCATACACAATTCATCTACCTTTTTTTGCAACGGAACTTTATCCTTCCTCCCGACTGCTGGTATGGTCGGAATCAGTTAGAACCTTCACTGAGAATTTCTGGATCGGCACCGGACCCGGCGTAGCTTCCGCAGCCGTAAGCTTTCAGAACTCAGAAGGAAGCTACAGCCTTTTAACCGACGCGCATAACTCTTTTCTTAGTGTTGCCACCCAGACAGGCATTTTCGGGTTTATAGCACTCGTGACGCTGACGGTTTATTTATTGAGAAACGGGTTTCGAAAAGTGCACGGTGAGCCAATAAAGTTCGGAGTTGCTGCGGCTTTTCTGACAGCGTTTGTTTTGCAAGGAATGACTGGTTCGTTCGAAGACGCGCGGCACTTGTGGTTTCTAATTGGGCTTCTTGTGGCAGTTAACGAAATTACCAAGACAAATTCAGCGGCTGAGCTCGGAGGCCGCACGTAAAAGGGCATCGCGCATTTCACCTGCCGTCCGCCAACGAAGATCGACCTGCTTAGCCAACGCTGTTTCGATGACAGCGGATATTTTTAGGGGTACTTCCGGAACACGACTTGAGATCGGAATTATCGGCTTCTCGAAAATTGCTTTTACTGTTTCGGAAATTCCAGCCTTCGGACTGATGTCGAGCGCATGAGCTCCAGTAAGCAAACTATAAGCCGTCATTCCGCACGCATAGATGTCAGATGGCGGACGCACTTCCTTGAAGTCCCGAACCTGCTCAGGCGGCATATAAGCGATAGTTCCGGCAACGTCGCCCACCATCGTCACGCCGCTCATGCCAGTCTGCTTGTAGCTTTTCGAAAGTCCAAAGTCGGTCAATTTTGCCAGGTAATTCGGAAACGAACCGTCTACCAGGATGTTTTGTTCCTTGATGTCCCGATGAACGAACCCAAGCGAGTGAGCGAACTCGAGTGCAGCCAAGGTCTGCTCGATGATCTTTACAACTTCCTGAAAATTCAGCTTTCCTCCACGTGCTTTCGCAAGACGTGAAGCGTCCATCCCGCTGACGTATTCCGTAACCAAATAAACCAGGCCGTTGTGGGATCCATGCTCGATGTAGCTAACAATATTTTTGTGCCGCAGCGTTGAGGCGACCTCGATCTCGCGCATGAACCGCTTAAGAGATTGATCGCTGACTGCAACTTCCGGCAGCAAAGTTTTGATCGCTACGGCCCCGCCGTCTTTTACATTCCGGGCAAGCATTACACTTCCCATTCCACCCTGACCAAGGATCCGCATCATTTCGTATCCGGGGATAGGCTGCGGATTTTTCTTCAATTTATCGCGACAGTCCTCGCAAACATATGAAAGCTTTGCATCTGGCCGAGACGATTCTGCTTTTGATGGAATGCCGCAATTCAGGCACGGAACGGTGATAATTGAGGGCTCGGTCTTTTCCGTAATCGGCATCCCGGGGTGTGCCGTCGGCATTGCATCTGCCGAAACTCCCACCTCCAACACCGTCTCGCCGCCCTGGATCCGGTCGGCGTGCTTCAGGTGAGCTGTTTCAACCCGCAGCCCATTGACGAAAGTACCGTTGGTCGAACCAAGATCGCGAAGAAAAGCTTGTGGCGGGGCGATCTCGATAAGGCAATGATGGCGCGAAAAAAAACGGTCATGTGGCAGGCAGAATTGAGCATCTTCGCTTCTGCCGATCATGAACGTATCGTGCTGATCGAATGAAAATGTTCGTCCCGTTTGTGGGCCGGCGACGACATTAAGCGTTACACGCATGTAAGTCGGAAAATTGTCCTGACTCGCTCCTGAACCAACTCGAGTATTTGTTAAATGTTACCACCGATGAGTACAAGTCCGTAAATCAGCCAAAAGATAACGAGGAATACAACATAAGCGGCTCCCGCGGCAATACCACCAATCGCGAGACCACGACCACCATACTTCGTTGGATCGGACTTGTTCTGTGCAAGAGCGATGAACCCCGTAATCATCGCAGCAGGCCCAAGCAATAAACCTACATAGCAACACAAACCTATCGTTATGCTGCCCAGCCCCAGGCAAAGTGAAACAATACCCAGAGTCTGGCTAACCGGTGCTTTGATATTGTAGGGATAAGCCACCTGCGGCTGTTGCTGCTCCCAGCGCGCGGGCGGTTGAGCTGGATTGCTCCAACCGATTGGATTGGTAACGCGAGCCTGGTCGAGCACCATCGTTGGCGGCGAATCATCAATTTGCGATGACGGCATACCGCCGGAAAATGGTGACTGGAAAGAAGCATCGGTTTGACGCGATAAGAGTTCGCC
>JBJMGN010000312.1:0-5124 GCA_045807885.1 Pyrinomonadaceae bacterium
CTGCGTCCGTTATCGTGCGGGCCATCGGGCCGGCAGTATCCTGCGTATGTGCGATCGGGATTATGCCACTGCGCGAGACCAGGCCGAGCGTTGGTTTGATGCCCACAACTCCGTTCGTTACGGCTGGGCAAATTATCGAGCCATTTGTCTCGGTGCCCACCGCCGCAGCTGCGAGATTTGCAGAAACCGCAACGCCAGAGCCGGAGCTCGAGCCGCACGGATTCTGATCTAGAAAATACGGATTTTTCGTCTGAAGCCCGCGACCTGACCAGCCGCTGATCGAACGTGTCGAACGGAAATTTGCCCATTCGCTCAGGTTCGTCTTGCCGATTATCACGGCGCCTGCTTTACGCAGTTGTTGGGCGACGAACGCATCCTGTTTCGGCACGGGAGCATCAACCAGTGCAAGCGATCCCGCGGTCGTGAGCATCTTGTCAGCGGTGTCGATATTGTCCTTGATCAGCACCGGAATACCGTGCATTTGTGAGCGGACCTTTCCCTTCTTTCTCTCCTTGTCCAGGGCATCGGCGATCGAAAAAGCATCCGGATTGGTTTGCAGCACAGAGTGCGTTTTTTGGTCGATCTGTTCAATACGGGCCAGGTACATTTCCGTAAGACGACGGGCAGTCAATTCGCCGGATCTCATCTTGGCCTGAAGTTGCGGAATAGTGATTTCCACCAACTCGGGAAATGGCTCTGCATCGGGTGAAAACATAATCTCACCTTTTGAATCTCGAAATAGGGTGAACGCGGCGAGGCCAGCTGCGCCGGCCTTGAGAAACTGGCGACGGTTCTGATTCGATTCGCTCATAATCTTTGGCTAGGTGTTGCAAAAAGAGTGTTGGGTTTACTCCAGGTAGAACTTCATTATTCGATCGACGAGATCTTTACGTCCGAAGAGTTCGCTGACAAACATTTTGAAATCAGAGATGCTGATCCAATACATTTCCCCGATCTCTTCACCGGTGTTCGAAGGATGAAAAATGACGCTGCCGAGCAGGCCGCAAACAAGGCCGCTAGGCAGTAGAAGCCGGCTGTTCTTTACTTCAAACTTCCCGGTCCAATTGAACGAAAATTCTGTCGGCATCAGGCGCTGCTTGAGCGTTTCAGTAACGAGTAACGAGACCATCTCGGTTGCGCCGTGAAGGCTGTTGAACGACGGCATTATCTGCTTGAAGGCGAACGGAACGCTCATCGCAAGCGGCAGCGCGTGCGGCATTCCCATAAACGAGATCAACGGCCAGTTGTCCTTTATAAATCGACCGCAATCGAGCTCCGAGAAGGTGTCTTTGCCGTTGATCTTTCTAACAGTCAGGTCGATCGCTGCGGTTGTCGGCGGCACGGCACGCTCATACGAACCGCTGTTCATCAGGTCTACGGCTTCCTGCACATATTGCCCGACGCTTTCCATTCGTTGCATTATAATCCGCTTTTTGACGTGGGAAAGTTCAGAAAGCAAATGTTAGAAAAGTGAAATTAACGATAAAAACGGAAATGGCCATCAACTCCTGGAATCGACGGCCGCGAACTATATGATCTTAAATGTGAGATCTGGACTCACAATTTATAACGAACGAGATCGAAATTTATGTTATAACGAACGAGATCGAAATTTATGGCGGAGACGACAGGATTCGAACCTGTGGTACCCTTTTGGAGTACAACGGTTTAGCAAACCGCCGCTTTCAGCCACTCAGCCACGTCTCCGAAAAAGCCTATTTCGCCGTGAATACACCGGCAATGGGCAAGTCCTAATTCTAGCCACCAGGCAAACTTTGTCAAGGATTGCAGCATCCTAAAGCACAAGCTGAAGTGTCTTAAATGGCTTGACACGATTGATTTTTGCTATGAAAATAGTGAAGTTGCTCGGAGCAGCACCGAAAAGCTGCACTCGCTGACATACCCGAACGCAGAGCGTGAAGTATTTCTCTGTTTTGGGGCATCTGTTTTTCTGATGGACTCTTTCGCACAGATCAGATTCAAAGCTACCGCATTTTTGGCGATCGCCGGATTTGTTTGCCTTCCCGCGCTAAAGGTTTCGGCGACTCCACCTGTTCCAACCGTTAAGTCGCCCTCAGGGCTGGCCGTGATCACAGGATACGTTCGTGATCTGAGCGGTAACCCGATCGCCGACGCAACGGTTGCGATATTCCGTTCCGGTACCTCCAAGCTATTGAAGGAAGTTGCATCCGCGGCAAACGGTAAATTTATCGCGAAGATAATTCCGGGTAAATACTCGGTGATGGCGGTCGCTCAGGGATTCAATCCGGTGACGATCGCTGACGTTGAGGTCGGGCAAGCGGCCCAGCTCGAATACGGTTTCAAACTCGAGCGTGCCGGCAGCGGAAACACGCTTCCGGAAAAGCGATTGGATCGTAACAATCCGAAATGGAATGTGCGTGCCGCTGCAGCAAGCAGGTCGATCTATCAGAATAACGGCGACTCGAATGTAGAGATCAGCGAGACCGCCCCCGTGCAAGCGGAAGAGGAACAGAGATCCGGCCGGAAGATCCAGACCGTCGCGGCGACATATTTCGCCTCTTCCGATCACGGCAATTTTACGGGTTTCAATGTCGCTTCGCTTATCTCCTTAAAGGAAAATGCCGACCTGATGATCGCGGGGCAAACGGGTATAGGGAAGGAAGCGCCGAATCGAGTCGATACCGAGCTTCGTTTCAAGCCGGTAGAGGATCACCAGGTCAGGGTCAGATCTTCGTTTGGAACTCTCGGGAATGTAGTTAAAGAAGAAAAGGAAGATACGCTCGGCCAATTTACGCTGCAGGCGACCGACGAATGGACGATTCGCAACGGCGTGATCCTCGTTTACGGCTTTGACTATTCAAAATTCACCGGTGCCGGCAACGATTCCGCGATAAGCCCGCGTATCGGCTTCCAGTTCGACCTTGACCCGAAAACGCGAATTCGGACCGCGTACACATCGCAAACCGAAGATCGATCCTGGTCACGAGCACTCGAACTTGAGGGCGTTCAGGTAGCGTTCCGCGAACCTGTTGCCGTAGACGATTTTGTGGTTGAAAACGGCAAGCCATTGATGAACCACAGCAGCCGAATCGAATTCGGCGTCGAGCGCGTGCTGGACAACAAGTCGAGTATCGAGTTAAACGCTTTCGTTGATACGGTTTTTGGCCGCGGGGTCGGCTTTACGTTTACACCGTTTGATTCGTCGAACGGTGATTTCGCGAAGCTGGTTGGAAATCAGCAGGGCTCGGCACGCGGTGTCCGTGTTGTTTATTCCAGACGTATAAGCGAGCATTTGAGCGCCGCCGCCGGATACAGCTTTGGGCAAGGCCAAAAGATCTCAGAGCGGGCGTTCACAAATCCTGGCGAGCTTTTTGAAACCGGATTTTTCCGTTCGATGTTTGGACAACTCGAAGCTGACCTGTCAACGGGTACGAATGTTAAGACGGTTTTCAGACTTTCACCCGAGGCTACAGTCTTTGCGATCGATCCTTTTCAGGGCCGTTTAGCTATATATGATCCGGGCCTTAGCATTCTGATAACCCAAAACCTACCCACAATGGGTTTGCCGATACATGCCGAAGCAGTGATCGACGCACGAAACGTATTCGATTTTAGAAGCGGCGTGTTCGGAGAGGACGCGTCGCTGAGAATGAATTCGGCCGGTAAGATGATTCGAGGCGGCATTTTGGTCCGCTTCTAACAAAGCAAAAAATGTGAATCGTAAACCGGGGCACTACCCGGTTTTTTTGTTTACCCGTTGGTCTGTTTTTCCAAATTCTCGGATGCAAAATCGAAAATATGAAGAAAACTGGCCGGGCGTTACCGCCGCGTGAATTAAATTGTTGGAAAAGCAGGGAAATGCCGTGTTTTACGCATTAATTTACGTTCCTGACGGTGGAACAAATTTTGCGTCAGTTTTTGTCGGCGAAGTGCGTCAAATTGAATGAAGGGTAAGGTTTTTACAAGTTGGAGTTTGATATGGCTCGTCGTGGCGGCATTATTCGTCGCCGGCGGCGCACTAAATCTCTCACAACGCGCCTTTCAGAGCCTTCCGCCGACAGATGGCGTCTTATGGATTCAAAAAGACGACGGGATCTATGCCGACAAGGTCATTCCGGGCTTAGCGGCATCCCGTTCCGGCATCTCGAAAGGCGATAAACTTATAGCGATCAGCCTGGATGGCGACACCTACGAAGAGGCTGTTTCAGTAGCCGATGTTCCAATGTATCTGGATGCGGCAGGCGTAGGCGGCTCGCTCAGCTATTATTATCAAAAGCCTTCTTATTCCTTCACAAATAATTTCTATTACGCCGATCTTAAAAGCATCGACACGCTGCCGCGCTGGTCGCCGTCGATCGTTATGCTTACGGTCGTAGGCCTGATATGGCTTGGTGTAGGCTTGTTCGTACTTTTCAAACAGGGCAGCCGTTCGCCGTTCGTGCTTCATTTTGCGACGCTGTGCCTGGCAGCATTTGTTTTTCATGTTTACCGGCCGCTAAATCTCGGACAGGATTTTGATCTCGCGATACAGCTCCTGGATGACGCGGCGTTCGCTTTCTTTGCGGCTCTGTTCGTTCATTTTTGTTGGCGCTATCCGGTGCGAAGCGCGGTTTTCGACGACTATCGGTGGAAGACCTTTGCGATCTATACGCCGGCTGCACTGATCACGTTAACCCTTTTCATCCTTACGTTCGGTCAATTGATCCCGGCACTTTCTATTGCAGAAACGCTTAGGGGCTTTTCTGCCTCAACCGGTGCTTTCCCGCTGATGAACCGGGTTTTACTCGTTCATTTCGTGTCCGGGATCTCGATCGGAGCAGGGATCTTGATTTGGCGTTTCTTGAGCAACAAGCAGCCGCTGGTTCGGCAGCGATTGAAATGGGCGCTATGGGGTACGGTTGCTTCCGTCATCCCCATCCTTGCCGTGGTGACCGCACGCAGATTTCTGTATTTGCCGGACGATACTTTAACGTCCGCGATAACGACGCTTCCGCTTGCCCTGATCCCGCTCAGCTTTGGCCACTCGGTTGTTCGGTATCGGCTGATGGACGTCGACGTCGTGGTGCGACGCGCTTTGGTATACGCAATGACCACTGTTGCGATCGCGATGCTTATTGGCGTTGTCGCGTTGGTCCTCGTACT
>JBJMGN010000313.1:0-12797 GCA_045807885.1 Pyrinomonadaceae bacterium
CGTCGGTACCGTAATGGGCAAGAGCGACGCCTGCGGAATTGCGAGCCCGGCAATGCCGCCCCGCTCGAGATCGTACATATTGTAAGTGAAGTCTGTACCGACATTATGGTTTGGAATGACCAAATTCATTCCGTCCACACCGCCGGAAAGGTAAACAAGAACTAATGCTTTGTAGTTCTCGCCGCCCTCAGATCCCGGTTCAGAATCGAATACTTTTTGGGCCATCGCACTCATTGTTCCGAGGTGGGCCATCTGAGTTGCCAAAGCCGTCATGCTTAACGCACAGCAAGATTTTTTCAAAAATTCACGTCGTGATTCTTCCATTGATTTCACCTTTGAACCTGAAACTGCGACGAGGTCGTCACAAGATAAAGTGCGTTCTGTGCACGCAAGGTCGGATTGCTGCTCGCGATGGCCGTCACCGCGGTCAAAATCTTCGCTCGCATCGCCGCCGACATCTGGTTGTTCATAAATCGCTGATTGATCATATCGAGCAGCTGATTCCCGGTTGTGTCCGCCGTCGCTGCGGCAACGTATTCGGCGATGTCGACCTTTGTGCCCAGCGGCCGATCCTGCGTGATGCCGCGGCCGGTGAAGATCATTGTGTTTGCAAAGTTTGCACGCGCGATCGCTGTACCGGTGGTCATGATCCCGAACTCAGGGCCGAGCAGGGTGGTTCCGGGAATCACAAAATCGGGCGAGTAATAATTAAAGACTGTCGGCGCGTTAAAGGGATTTTGCGCCATACCATTCGCAAGGTCCTGAACCGCACCGTCGCTGTTTTGCGTGAGATCAAACGATTTGACGTTCATCGCCTTTAACGCATTCGTCATCAGCTGAACCGGTTCGCGAAGCTTTCCGTAATTCGGGTCGGATTTGACGTCGCCGCGAGCTTCAGGGTCGAGCAAGATCGCGCGAATGACGGACTTCATATCCCCTCGAATACCGGCACTGTTGCTTTTGAAAACGGTGGCAACCCGGCCGACGTATGCCGGTGTCGGGTCGCTTGTGACGAGATGCTGGATCAAAAGTTTGCTGATAAACGGTGCGACATTTGGATGGTTGAAAATATTGTCGAGCGTTTGGTCGAGCGAGTTATTTGCGTAGGTTGTGATCGCAGCGTTATTGCAGGCCACACATGCCGGAATGGTGGGGAACGGCGCCCCCGGATAATTGAACAACGTCTTCGCAGTTAGGTCGTGATTATTTGGTACGAACTCCATCGGGTCCTTGTAGTTCGGGATTCCGACGAGAGTATTCGGACAAACTGGAGGAGCTGAACGGCAATCCCGCCAACCTGTGAAAACCTTTGTGAAATTGTTGATCGTGTTCTGATCGTAGGTAGCAATCGGATCTCCGTTACCATCCAGTTGAAATGTTCCGTCATCGTTGAGCAGGAACAATCCGGTGGTGAAAAGTTGAAGAATTTCCCGCGGATAATTTTCATTCGGATTGTTCTTTGTACTCCGCATCATATCCAGGTAATTTCCCATTCCCGGATTGAGCGTGATGTCTTTCATCAATTGGCGAAAGTTGCCAAACGCATTCGCAGAAAGTCGCTGATGATACGCAAGCATCCAACTCGACTGCTGGGTGTCGAGACCCGAGATCACCCATATTTGCGAAAGCGCCCAGGCGATCTTATGGCGGAGCTGCGGCGTTCCGTAGAATGCCTCCCTGAAGTGCCACGTCTGGACCGGATACATCGAATAGTGGTCGCGAACGCAAATACTCAATTCTGTTCCGGTGAACATGCCGCACCCGTTCGTGGTGTTTGCAGCGTCAGTATTTTTCAGCGGAATGTTTGGATAAGGATTGGTCGCCGAAGGATATGGGGATTCGAATTGCTGCGCGATATACGAGCGTATCCCTTCCCGCCGAATTTTGTTATCGAGGTCCTGAGTCGCACCGAAAGTTGCCTGCTGCATAAAACGCATGCGATCGCTCGACCACCTGTAACCCACATATTCATTTGTATTTCCAGATGCATTTTCGGAGAGCTGTTTTATTGTCGAAGCGTACGGCATTGGAATCGTTCCCGTATCACCTTTTCCACTTCCGGCGTCGCCGTAACCGAATAGCACCCGATTACTCGCCAGACCGCGCCAAGTCAAATAAAGTTCGAGATCGCCGATCTCCGGCTGCCAATATCCGATCTCGTCTTTGAGCGAAAAGGTCACAGCAAATGTGTTTTCCGGCGATTTGAGCCGCTCTACATCAACGACCGGAAAGCGAAATTGATGGCCTTTTTGATCGACCCCATAAACTCGAAGTGAATTTGCTCCTTCACCCGGAAGGAAGTCGAAATTCATCGCGTAGATAACGACGCGGCTACCCGGCGAAAAAGCTTTGACCACTTTTTCGGGGTTGCTCGGATCGAGGTGCGACCTTTCCGAACTTGCCAATGCCCTAGAGCTTCTTTTAATAGTCAAGAGGACCGGTTGGGGCGAATTTGGGTCCGGATCGATCTGAGCGGATACCGCGACGCCAAAGGCAGAGAGAGCAAATGCGGCCGAAATTAACCTGAACAGCTTTCGCGAAATGACGCGTGGCATAATCCTAATTCCTCCGACAACAAAGCGGGCAAATTGTTCTGAGTGACTTGGTCGGTACAACCGGGAGACTGGCAATCGGTGAAAAACGTATTACATCGCTAATAGTAAACAAACTACTAATTAACAAAAAGATTTATTTTTCATGATGGTTCACCGGCGTCCCCGCAGCACATTAGACGGAACGGAAACGGTTTTAGACGAGAAAATACAAAGATTTGTAAACCGTTTCCACGGCGATTATTATCCAGATTGATGTGGAAAACAAAGTCGATCAAGACGGCGCCGAATTTTAATTTCGGGCTTACGGTGCAGAGCCATGGATGGTACGACCTTGCCCCATTCCGTTTCGATGTGCCGGAAGAGACCCTAAACTACGTGTTTCTCGACGGCGACAGGGTCATAAATGCGGCGATCGGACACTCTGGCAATCAGTTAAAAATAGCGTTGGATCAGGCGGTTTCTGACAAAAGCCGGATATCAGACAAGGTTCGGCATGTTTTCCGGCTGGATGACGACCTTGAAGAGTTTTACGGCGAGTTTTGCGGGCGCGATGGATTTGAGTGGGTTCGGAAACGCGGAGCGGGCCGACTACTGCGTTCGCCGACGGTCTTCGAAGACCTGGTGAAGACAATGTGCACGACCAACTGTTCGTGGGGATTAACCCGAAAAATGGTAGAGAATCTAGTCAATCTGCTGGGTGAAAAATCGAAAGGCGGATCGGCGGCATTCCCGACAGTTGAGGCGATGGCAGCGGAGAATGAGAAATTTTATCGTGAAGAGATACGGGCCGGATATCGATCCCCTTATTTTGTGGAGTTAGCTGAGGCAGTGGCGTCTAAACAGCTGGATCCGGAATCGTGGATGCACTCAGAACTGCCGACAGCGGAATTGAAAAAAGAGATCAAGAGTGTAAAAGGGATAGGCGATTACGCGGCTGAAAACCTGCTAAAGCTGCTCGGGCGCTATGACGGTTTAGCACTCGATTCGTGGCTGCGGGGACAGTTTTACAAAAAACATAATGCGGGTAAGAAATGTTCGGATAAAAAGATCAACAAACGATACGCGCAATTCGGCGATTGGAAAGGGCTGGCGATCTGGTGCGATATGACCGCCCATTGGCACGCCGAATAAATAAATGCGCACAACTGATGTAAACTAAACGGCAACAAATACCGTACACCAAAAAGGAAATGATCGAGACCGGGGCATTTTTACAGCAGCGTTATCGCATCGATAAACAGATCGGGCAGGGCGGTATGGGCGCGGTCTATCTTGCGACCGATGAGCGTTTTAACAGTACCGTGGCGATCAAAGAGACGCTTTGCATGAACGATAATTTCCGCAAAGCTCTCGAACGTGAAGCCCGGTTATTGAACAGCTTAAAACATTCGGCGCTCCCGCGCGTCAGCGACCATTTTCTTGAAGGCGAAGGGCAATTCCTGGTGATGGAGTACGTGCCCGGCGACGACCTGATGCAGACGCTCGAACGGCAGGGAACCCCGTTCGCTTATGAACAGGTCCTGAATTGGGCCGATCAGATATTGGACGCACTCGAATATCTTCACCGCCAGGAAAATCCGGTAATTCACCGTGATATCAAACCGCAAAACCTTAAAGTAACACCGAAAGGGCAAGTGATCCTTTTGGATTTCGGGCTCGCGAAAGGAAATGTTACGGATGCGGGAAATCTAACTGCTGCGAAAAGCATTTTCGGTTATTCGCGGAACTACGCATCGCTCGAGCAGATACAAGGAACCGGCACCGATCCGAGGAGTGATCTTTATTCACTTTGCGCGACGGTTTATCACCTTATCACCGGCGCGGCCCCTGAAGACGCGCTAACGCGAGCAATGGCCGTGCTAAGCAACCAGCCGGATCCGTTGCTGCCGGCGATGTCGGTAAATCCGGCGATCCCCGAAGGGCTGGCGGCTGTGCTCCATCATTCACTGGATCTGACCGCCGGCAGGAGACCCACGTCGGCTTTGGATCTTCGTACGCGACTCAGGGAACACGAACGCTTTGCGCACGAATCGAATTTCAGCTCGCCTTATGTGCAGCGAGAGACCGGTGCGTCGATCTTCGGTACGCATACGGTCGCAAATCCCGAGACGACGCGGGCCGGCGCCGGGAGTGAAGCTGTGACGCAGCTACTGCCCGGTAACGAATCGCAAGTGACATCGATTCGCGATGCTCGGTCGAACGGTGAACGTGTACAGTTCGCCCACAGGGTTTCCAATGCAACGACTTCAAAACGAAGACTGAAATATGTGTTTGCAGGAGCATTTGCGATTATCGCAGTTTTCGCGGCATCGATCGGATTGCTGGCTTTTCAGGAAGGGCTTTTCGATTCGCATGCCACAGAGGTCGAATCTGCTCCGCCTGTCGATCAGCAATCGTCAGACGAAGCCGCTGCGAGTGTTTCAAATAACGATGAACCTGTGAATTCCGACCCTGCCTCAGCAACGGGAAGCGCTCCGCAAGAGGCAACGGCGGCTGGTCGCGAACGACGAGCAACAGCCCGGACTGCCTCAAACGCCACAGCTCAAACTGATCCAGACGAAGATATCGTCCTAGGCGATGATAACGAAAAGGTCGTGATAAACAGTAAGTCGATCAATGCCGGCAATGTGAAGATAATGAAGGGAAAGATAATTACGCCAGAGGGCGAATTTCCATTCAACCAGCCGTATACGCCGAATGTGAAAATTCCGGCGGTCCCGATCGACCCGGCATTGCTTACACCGGAACAACGTCAACGCCTGCGTATTCTAAGACGAAATCATCCAGAGGTTTTCGTCAAAGCCCCGCCAGAACCGAAGTCCAGTCCTGATTTTTAGAATTAACTATTTGCGCCTGGATACCTGAAGTTTGTCGACCGGAAACAAACCGCCGACAAATTCGAGGTGAACTCTTGATTTGCCACTTTCGGTGACAGTTGCGTTGCAAACTACAGCGAGGCTTGAGAAGTCAAATTCTTCCGAGATCAACTTGACTCGGTCGCCGGAATGCAGATTCAGGTTTGTGATCAGTGCCGCACCTTTTTTGCTTATGTTTTCGGTCTTCGCTCGTTCGCCGCCGATCGTTTCACGGCGGGAATCGATCATCGCAAGGTATATCTCGACCTTGTGCCAGTAACGCAATTCTTTTCGCTGTATAAATTTTGAACTGGATTCGGTTACCTTCCACAGGCCATCCTCGGTCATCCCGCAGATTCGATAATTTTGGTGCGGATCTTCGTCATAGCTTTCTGGAGCAACTTTACCGATGAATGCGACACCAGCCTGGTAGGCGTGGGAACCACCGTTTGTAGAGACATTGCAGTTCTGGATAAGCGCCCATACCTGATAGAACTCTTCGTCGTGATCATAGCAGCGAAGGTGCGGAGGAAGCGGCAGCGTGAGCGAGATCAAGTTCCCAACTGCACACTCGCGTGGGATGTATAGCCCGAGACCGCTGGATGTGTAGTTGAATACATCGGCAACTTCCTCCCACGCTTCTCCATCCGCATCAAATCCGTTGACCGCGGTGTGCAAAGAATTCGCCTCCGAATCCTGTACTTCATCCAAAACCACCGTTTCCGTTGACATCATAACCCCCAAGATCACTCCGTTAATTTATTCAATACCCTCCAAAGGGAAGAGATTGTCTATAAATTCAATATGCAGCCGCGCAATTCCGTCCGGCGCGACATGCTTCCCTCGTACTATCGAAATAATCGATATGTCGTGGCGTTCGCTTTTGATCCTCACGAATGCACCAGGTTCAACGTTAAACGAGGTGAATATCGATGCGCCTCCGAGGCTCAAATTCTCGGTCACAGTTACTTCGCTCGCGACAACATCACCGTTCTCATCGAGCATTTCGATAACAAGTGACTCCGGAATTCCAAACCGCGTATGGCGGCGAAGGTGCGGCGGAAGTTCTGATTCGTCTGGAAATTCGTCCATTTCGCGAAGCTGCCACAGGCCGCCGTCCTCTCGCTCCGTCGTGTCGAAAAGCTTTGCCGGATTCTCGAGGAAGGCGTGCGGCGGATTCTTGCCTACGAATGCTACTCCGACCGCATAGCTTTGTTCTGCCGGACTGGTGCCCAGAGCAAGGCAGCGGCGTATAAGTCCCCAGATCCGGTATTGTGGTTCAAGATAGTCATAGCAGCGAAGCTGCCGCGGCATTGGCAAGCTGATCATCATCAAACGTCCGCGTTTGACCGGCCGTTTGAGCCTGAAAGCTGCTCCGAATGCAGAAATGTCCTCGAGCCGGGTTATCTCGTTCCAGGAAAACTTTGTATCAACCTTTACCTCGACGCGGGTAGGTAAAGCCAAGGCATAACGTTGAATTCTGCGACTTTCCTGTTCGGCGATTGTATCGGACATGGATTTAATAGCACCCTGGCTGAAAGTGTATATTGAGGCGAATTTTACGAGGGAAAAGCGAGTCGCTTCAGGGTGGTTGAGGTTGCGGTTTGAAGCCCCCGCCTGTACAATAACTATATCATTAAGTTACTTATTTTTCCATAGTTTTTTCTTCACAAAACCCTCGATAAAACCTCGCTTTTGAAGGATTTGGCGAAAATCAGCAGTTTCAAATAAACCCATGGATTCACTATTAGAACGCGATCAAATAAACATCGAAGATGAGATGCGGCGGTCCTATCTGGACTATGCAATGTCGGTCATCATCGGGAGGGCCTTGCCCGACGTGCGGGACGGTCTAAAACCGGTCCATCGACGCATATTATACGGCATGTACGAGCAGGGAAATACCTCGAACAAGAGCTATCGAAAGTCTGCACGCGCGGTCGGCGACGTGATGGGTAAATACCATCCGCACGGCGATGCCGCGATATACGATTCGATCGTGCGCATGGCGCAGGATTTTTCAATGCGTTACATGCTGGTCGACGGACAAGGTAATTTCGGGTCGGTCGACGGCGACAATCCTGCCGCGCAGCGATACACGGAGGTTCGCCTTGCAAGGATCGCTAACGAGGTCCTTGCTGACATTGAAAAGGAAACCGTCGATTTTCAGCCGAATTACGACGATTCGCTTCAGGAGCCGACTGTTTTGCCGACACGTGTGCCGCTTTTGCTTGCAAACGGTTCTGAAGGCATAGCGGTCGGAATGGCAACGAAGATCCCGCCGCATAACCTGACCGAGATCCTTGACGCGACGCTGACCGTTTTGAGAGAACCGACGGTCAAGATCGACAACCTGATCAAGATCGTACCCGGGCCCGATTTTCCGACCGGTGGATTCATTTACGGACGTGAGGAGATCCATCGTGCTTACCGTACTGGCCGCGGCGTGATCCAGGTACGGGCCAAAGCTGCGATCGACCGTATTGGTCGCGGTGAGCGCGAGAAGGACGCGATCGTGGTCACCGAGATCCCTTATCAGGTAAACAAAGCAAGGCTGATCGAGAAGATCGCGGAGTTGATGCATGAAAAGCGGCTCGAAGGGATCTCAGAGCTTCGTGACGAATCTAACCGCGAAGGAATGCGGATCGTCATCGAGTTGAAGCGCGATGCGATAGCCCAAGTCGTGCTGAACAAACTCTACAAGCTAACGCCGATGCAGTCGTCATTCGGCATCATCAGTATCGCTATAGTCGACGGCCAGCCGCGAGTCCTGAATTTGAAGGAAATGCTTGAGCATTTCATTGAATTCAGGCGCGAAGTCGTAAGACGACGGACCGAATTCGAACTTCGCAAAGCGCAGGCTCGAGCGCACATTTTAGAAGGCTTGAATAAAGCGATCGATGCGCTTGATTACATTATTCCGCTTATCCGCAATTCGCGATCGGTGGACGAAGCAAAACAGTGGCTGACGGCGAATTTCACCACGTTGGCCGAAGTCAGGAAGTGGAAGGGAATCACCGGCGGAAAGGCTGAGGATGCGTTCATTAAAGACCTTCGAAAGGTTGTGGGCGCCTTGGAATTTTCCGACATTCAGGCACAAGCGATCCTCGATCTGCAATTGCGTCGCCTTTCGGCCCTCGAGCGTCAAAAGATACTCGATGAGTACGAAGAGCTGATCAAGCACATCGCCGAGCTCGAAAATATCCTTGCAAACGAAAGCGTTTTGCGGCAGGTTATCGCCGACGAATTGACCGAAGTAAAACGTCTTTACGGCGACGCTCGGCGAACGACGATCGTCGATGCCGATGTCGAATTAACTATCGAAGATCTGATCAAAGACGAAGACGTGGCCATCACGGTGACGAAATCGGGTTACATCAAGCGCACCCCGGTTTCGACGTATTCCAGACAGGGACGCGGCGGAAAGGGACGTTTGGGGGCGACGGCGAAAAATGAAGATTTCGTCGAACATCTTTTCGTCGCTTCAACACACGCCTACCTAATGATCTTTACCGACGACGGCCAGGTCTTTAAGATGAAGGTCCACGAAATTCCGGAGGCGGCTCCGGCCGCACGCGGGAAGGCCGTAGTAAATCTTGTTCAGATCTCGTCGGAGCGAAAACTGGTTGCTGTGATGCCCGTACGCGATTTTGGCGAAGAGGTTTACCTGACGATGGTCACCCGCGAAGGCGTGATCAAAAAGACGGCTTTGGCCGATTATCAGAATATTCGTGCCAGCGGCATCAATGCGATCAATATAGACGACGGTGACGAATTGCTGGATGTTATTCGGACCGACGGGAAAATGCAGATATTTATCGCAACGCACGACGGAATGGCGGTTCGCTTTAACGAATCGGATGTCCGGCCGATGGGACGCGCCGCACGAGGTGTGCGCGGTGTGAATCTGCGAAAGGGCGATGTCGTGGTTTCCGTATGCGCGGTATCGAAAGAAGGTACGGAAAAGATCCTTTCGGTTTCGGAAAAAGGCTTTGGCAAACAGACGCAGGTCAACAGCTACCGGCTCACGAAACGCGGCGGCATTGGCGTGATCAATATGAAAACGACCGAAAAAACCGGTAAGGTCATCGCGGCGTTTCCGGTCGCCGACGACAGCGAGATCATGATCATTACGCAGCAGGCGAAATTGATCCGGCTCGGCGTAGATAAGATCCGCGAAACGGGCCGCTCGGCCCAGGGCGTAACGCTTATCAAATGCGGCGACGAGGATCTGGTTACGAGCGCCTCTTTGCTTGCAAACGGTGCCGAGGATGAAGAGTAATCCTTGATCATTTTCAAAAGAGAAGGCGGGTTTCGACCCGCCTTTTTATTTCGAAACCTGCTCGAATTTTATCGGGGCGAGCGAGATGTTAAGTGTTTCGGGTTTCTCGCCGCGCATGAACTGAAGCATAACCTGCAATATTTTCGGCGATGAGAGGAACAGCGGATCACTATGAACAGCACCGTCAATTATCAGGTGATAACTCGACTTAAATCCGCTGCGAACCTCTTCGGCATTGCTCGGCGGCGTGCGAACGTCGAAATTTCCGCTTATAAATAACGCGAGCACTTTTGTTTTGATATTTTTTCGAAATGCGTCGCCGAGATCCGGGTTTCCCCAAACATCACATACGTCGGGAAATGGAAAGTCGATCGCGTCGGCGAGGAACGTCGTTTTCGCTTCGGCTTTCACCCTAGCGAGCCTTGCTTTCGCGACGCCCGAATAGCAGTCCATCATTTGGGCCATGCCGCTCGGCATAGCTTGCGCGCCGTTAGCGAGAGAGAGCCACCGTCGTGCCGGAAAGTTGAAATCGCCTTTCGACATCCCGTAATAAAGCGCCGGCAATCTTCCCTCGTCACCGCCGAACGCGAATGCCGTCATCAGCTGCAGCGCAAATTTTGTTATTACGACCTTTGTACTTTTCCCCGACCCATCCGCAACTTCGACAGCCACCGGTTCGTTCTCCACTCGATCCAGCGTCTCCTTCACCATGGCCGGGAATGACGGTATAAGCTTTGCGAGTTCTGGATCGAGCTTCATTCGCCGGTCGATCTCGTCGAGATGTTTCTGCGTCGTAGTGGGAAGCTTTAGAGTGTGTTCGGGTCCCTCGACTCCCGCGAGAATAACTTTGTCGATGCTGCTTTCATGTCGGCGGACCGTCGCGATAGCGAGATGTGTTCCGTAGCTGATGCCCCAAAGGCTGATCTTTGGCGCGCCCAGAGCTTTGCGCAGATCTTCGATATCGTCGGCACTTTCGTTTGTGTTGTACCCGGCCAGATCGATCCCTTGCGCGATGAGACGATCGCGACACGCTTTCCCTTGCACGCGAAACAGCTCAAGGGCCTTTTCCCTCGTGAGCGGCTGGTCGGGAGCAAATGTGAACTTCTCGGTGCAATTCGTGCTAGCTTCCGACGCTCCGGTCCCGCGCTGATCGAACGCGATCACGTCACCTATTTCACGCATCGCCATGAAAAGCGGAAAACGCGCTCCGCGTGCGGCGGCTATACCAGATCCGCCCGGGCCACCCGCGAGATAAATGATCGGTGCACCTGGATTTTTCGAAGTCGTGTTGAACTTTGCGAATTTGAGATCGATCAATCGGCTGTTCGGATTATTCCGATTTTCCGGAACCGTTAGTAAGCCGATCGCACCATCAAACTTTTCGCCTTTTGGGCCGGTCAAGACCTGCGGGTCGAGCTTCAGGGCCCCGGCCTTTTTCTGGGCGTGGCCGGTCAGCGGAATTACAACAAAGGCGGTCGCGAGAAGAGCCGTTACAAGGCCTGCACGTTTCATAAGATTTGATATTTTCCGATAAGCAAAAATAGCCAAACGAACCATATCAGAAATAGTTCGAAACTAATCGGCGAAAAATCGTTTTATTTCCTGAATTGTGCAAACGGCTGAACGGCTGTTCCCTCAGCTGAACAATCGAGGGTTATTTGAGCTAGGTGCAGGCACCTCGGCGCCGAAATGTTGGTAGGCGAGACGTGTTGCCATTCGGCCGCGCGGGGTGCGTTGGAGGAAGCCGATCTGGAGCAGGTACGGTTCTATCACTTCCTCGATGGAATCTTTTTCTTCGTGAAGCGCGGCGCAGAGCGTGCCTAAACCGACCGGGCCGCCGTCGAATTTTTCAATGATCGTCATCAGGAATTTGCGGTCGAGTTCGTCGAGGCCGAATACGTCGACTTCCATTCGGTCCAGTGCATCTTTTGCGACGTGCGAATTGATCACATCGTCATGATCGACCTGCGCGAAATCGCGTACGCGTCGGAGCAGACGATTCGCGATCCGCGGGGTTCCGCGCGAGCGGCGTGCGATCTCTTCGGAGCCTTCGGTGTCGATCTCGACATCCAAGATTCCCGCCGAGCGTTCGACGATTTGCTGCAGTTCGTTCACTCCGTAGAAATCGAGATGAAACATTATGCCGAACCGACCGCGAAGCGGTGCGGTGATCAGGCCGGGCCGCGTGGTCGCACCGATCAGCGTAAATTTCTGCAGCGGCATGTTCAGCGAACGCGCACCCGCACCCTGGCCGATCATCAGATCGAGCCGGTAATCTTCCATCGCCGGGTAAAGAATTTCCTCGATCGCCGGATGCAAACGATGGATCTCGTCTATGAAAAGCACATCGCCTTCTTCGAGGTTTGTGAGGATCGCGGCGAGGTCGCCCGCTTTTTCGATGATCGGACCGGCAGTGGATTTAAGCGCCGCTCCCATCTCGTTCGCGACGATGTTCGAAAGCGTGGTTTTTCCCACGCCCGGCGGGCCGGTCAGCAGGATATGATCTAACGCCTCACGCCGCTTCAACGCAGCCTTCATAAAAACGCGCAAGTTGTCCTTGATCTTTTTCTGGCCGATGTATTCGGATAGCTGCGTCGGCCGAAGCGTCGCCTCGAATTTTGATTCTTCCGGCGAGAGTTCTTCGTTTCGGATGTTTGCTGCAGCAGTGTTCGACATTTTTCTACCACAGAGACACAGAGACGCAGAGAATAACTCTTTTTCTCTGCGTCTCTGTGTCTCTGTGGTCAATTCATTCTCAAATTAATAATCCTTTGTTATAAAGCGCCAAAATATCCATCGAAAATGCGACGGTGCAGTGCAGTATAAGGCCGATCCAGATGCTGCCGTTGCGGTAGCTTAGCCAACCGAGGAATATGCCGGCGATGATAGCAGAGATCGTTTCGGCCGGCGGTTTGCCGAAATGGATCATGCAGTACGGCACGGTCATCGCAAAGATCGAATAGAGCCCGAGGCTCGGTTTGAGGCTGTGCACAAGGAAGCCGCGAAAGAAAAATTCGAGCCCGAAAAACTGTAGAAAGTATATCAGTTCCCAGATGAGCAGAGTTTGGCTGATGTACGGCTCTCCGTCGTAGATCTGGAGAAATG
>JBJMGN010000314.1:0-8050 GCA_045807885.1 Pyrinomonadaceae bacterium
GCAACGGGCAGATCGATCACATTTGGGACCGCGGGTGGCAGTTCGAAGAACATCATCGTCGCTGCGGCACCGGCGGCAAACGACGCAAATCCGAAGATCGAAATAGCAAGGGCGCGCAGGAGCCGCCGCAGAGTCCGTGAAGAATTGGAATTCGAAACGCCTTGGTGCAGTTCGATTGCCGGCTCGGGTTCGACAACTATGCTCGTGGGCTGTTCGATCACCTCGGTTCGCTCCGGCTCGGTGATGGCGAGCGTGGGCCCGATGTCTAGGGACGCGGACGCGTCCGCAGTTTGCGGTTCGTCAGCCCCGTCCTCATCGGCGTCGTTCTCGTCGAGGCGCATTCCAGAAAGGCTCTGTTCGAATTCGTCGTCGGCTTCCTCGTCTTCGAAAGCGATGTCGGGCAATTCACGACGACCAGCCGGGACCGCCTGTACCACTTCTTCGTCAAAGGTCGGCACGAAAACCATTTCGGCCGGGAATTCAAGTGGGCCGGTCGGCAGCGGCTCCATGCTCATAGTTATAGAACCAATATCGGCCGAAAGACTGGCGGCCGCCGACATCGTGCGAGCAAGCTTGTTTTCGGTGCGAACAGACGCGAGTGCACGGCCGCAATTAAAACAAAAGCGACGGTCGTCTTTGCTTTCTAAACCGCAATTTGGGCAAAGCATACGGCGGGCGTGTGAAGTCCAGCCTGTAGTTTAAACGGAAATCTTGTGTTCGTCGAACAATAATTGAATTCGTTGGTTTTTTATTGGGAGGTTTTTAAATATTTGGTCATTGTGATGCGTGTGCCATCATCCACGGGTTCCACGCGCACTTCGTCCATAAGGGTACGAATCAAACCGAGACCCCAGCCCCGGCGACCTTCGTTGGATACGTTTGAATCCGGGCCCGAAAGCTGTTCCGCAAAACGCAGTCCGCGATTCGAAATAGTGATCACAACCTTCTCTTTGTCGATCACAAATCGCTGATGTATTTTCCGATCCGGCGAAAGGCTGTGTTCGGCGATGTTAATACATGCTTCGACCAACGCAGTCTTGATCTGATTAACAGCTTTGGGAAGAAATTCAGATCTGCGAGCGATCTCCTCGAAAGCGTGGACCGCTATCAACTCAGTATCATCGCCTACCGGGATCACGATCTCGTATTCGGATGTTTCTAATCCTTCCTCAATACCACGGCCAACGAGAAATTCTCTCAGAAATTCAGCTTGCCGCCGACTCGATCCAATTCCGTTATGGTCCGTTATAAGGTCAAGAGCACTGTCGGCAAAGCCTTCAGGTCCAACGAGCCATATCCGGTAATTTGAATATCCTAATTCGGCGGCCGCTGCTTCCAGTCGGTCGATCCACTCCTTTGTTAGAGCGTAGTCCGCTTCAAGCTTCGAATCGATCTCAGCCGCAAACCATGCGACCTCGTTATCATCATTGTAGTTTCGATCGACAAATCCCACGCCGATTACCGCGCGTTCGGGTTCAGTAACTTCGCCAAATTCAGGCAAATGGTCGATGATCGCAGCGGCGTGAGATATTTGCGGCAATGCGGCTCTATCAGTCTCTGTAGCCAAACCGATGCGAATCTCATCGGCGGTCAGCCCTTTTAGATTTTCGCGAAACCTGCGGTAATCGAGCAAAACGTCCGGGACCTTCTGCGTGTCAAATGAAAGCAAAAGATCGCGGAGCCCTATAGCTGCTTCCCGTCGGTAAACGTTCGACATCAATTTTGGGGCGCGTTTTAGGGATCTTGTAATTGTTTGAGCCGCAACGGCGCCGAATGCTTTCGGATCAAGGGACGCGCGATAACGTGCGAAAAGAAAATCGCGCAAAGTCGCGTCTTCCTTTAATCGGGCAGTCCCGGTGGCGACATCCAACACTTCATCGATCTCAAGACGTTCAATAATGCGAGAAAGCTGCTCGGCCTCGATCCCAAGTCGCTCCCGAAGCGCTGAAAGCGGAAAGGCTTCATCTCCATTTCCGATCGTATGAAAAAGAGCCTCGAACAATCTCTGACGAAGAACCGGGTCCGTCGTAGAACGGGCAAACGTTCGATCAAAATATGCCCCTAAACGGCCGTGCAGGAGTTCCTGGGAGTAAAGCTGCTGCACATCGCGAAAAGTCGCAAGTGATCCGCTTTTCGCACCTGCGGCGTGCAAGAAAAGCTCGAGAAAACGCGGCCGCCCTGCCAACTGAACAGCTATCAGGTCACGTGTCTCATCATTCACTGTGACGTTCAGATCTGCGGCCATCCGGGCCGCCAAATCGCTGAATTGTTTCCGGCCGAGCCGCCCGACCTCAAAATTCTCTTCTGCGATCAAAGGCATTCGAAAGCTCGATCGTGACGCGAACAAAAATTGTATTCCCGAACGCTGCGCGATATGTCCGAGCGCGTTCACGAATTCATCGCCGTTCTCAAGTAACTTCGATTCGTGTAAGTCATCGACAATAACCAATGTTCGAAATTTTCCCGCTGCCGAAGCCCGAATAGGGGAGGTCAACGAAGCTTGAATGAATGCCCGGTCGTCGTTCAATGGACCTTCGACCCTGCACGCTTCGCACATTCGATTGACCCATTCGGCGTCAGTGAGCGGAGCTAGCTTAGCGAGCTCGCAAATGTCAGGGGATGCTGCGATGAGTCCGGCGTCCTGACGGCGGAACGCAATTACTTGAAGCAGAAATTGCTGCAAAAATCGGGTTGCTGCGGCCTTGGCCGTTTCGTCTCTCGCGTCCAGGGCAAAATAAAAGGGAACGACAAAACGCTGTTCCGAAAACAGGCGGTCGTAAAGCTGCCGAAGCAGTTCCGAGATCCCAACACCGGCTGAGCCTGTGACGAGCAGCGGCCGTGACCTATCGTTTGAAACAGCTCGCAGGTATAGCTGATCGAGGGCGGCCTCACGTCCCACGAACCTGTCCGGTGGGGTTCGGGCAAGTATTGGTTTTGCGACGCGAGTTCTCATCAATGAACCTGGTCTCCGGCATCTATCTCGGAATCAAAGATCTGAACATTGTTACGGCCCTTTGCTTTAGCTGCGTAAAGGGCTCTGTCGGCGGCCGACATCAACTCTTCACCGGTCGGCAGCGCATCGGAATAAGTCGCAATCCCTATACTTACGGTTACCTTTCTTTTCGGAAACGACGTTTGCTCGACCCGGGCTCTTATTCGCTCGGCGATCACCTTCGCTTCACCACTCGATGTTTCCGGCAAAAGCACCGAAAATTCTTCACCACCATAACGGGCGGCGACGTCCGCACCTCGGACCGTTTCTTTCAAGATCGTACCGACGATCCGCAAGGCCTCATCGCCGGCGGGATGGCCGAACCGATCGTTGTAGGATTTGAATTCGTCCACGTCAAGCATTAAAAAGCTTAACGGCTCGCTGCTTCGTCCCGACCGGTTTATCTCTTCTGCAAGGCGTTCCTCGATATACCTTCGGTTCAGAAGACCGGTAAGCGGGTCGGTGATGGACAGCTGTGCAAATTCACCGATCTTTTCCTGGAGTGTCATCCTGTCCACCGCTACAGCGATCTGCGGCGATATCGAATCAAGAACTTCAAGGTCATTCTTGTCAAACAATTCACCAGTCGATTTGTCCGTGAAATTCATCACAGCCAATGCCTGGCCCGCTAAGGTGATCGGGTAGCTTAGGAAAGAGGGCGATACATACCTTCTCGAAGGTGCCGCCGGGGCGAGAGCGATCTTGGCAATATCAGTAACTATTACGGGAACGCCGGTCTGCAGAATGTGCCGCGCAACACGCGAACCAAGTTCCGTATCCAGCGAGATGTCCTCGGGTGCCCCCAGATAGGCCTTTACAGTAAGCCGCTCCAGCGGATCGCGCAGTAAAAGCGAAGCGCGTTCGGCCCCCAGCAATTGCGCGGAAACGTCTGTTAGGCTTTTCCAAAAGTTTTGCGGATCGATGTTTCGCAGCTGCTCGCCAAATTCCTTGACTATCCGCGTCCGGTGATCGCGGACGGCTACGGCTTCGCGAAGTCGAAGGATCTCAAGACGAGAAGCGACATACCGACAAAACTTGATGATCCGGCTGCTCAACTCCGTATCGATCGCGTCGCGCTCGATACCGAGGGCATTTCGAACCTCGCCGCCGATGACAACCGGGAATAAATGGATCGTACGCTTCTTTTTGGAAGTTTCGGTTTGCGCTTCCCTAAGAACAATGGGCGAGTCGTCGCGAGCGGCGGCGCGTATCCGTTTGTCATCCCCGGAAAGTTCAATTCGAACCGGTTTATTCTCAAATTCACCGAACGTCGCTGCCATATCGAATTCTGTTCCGTCGAGCTGCATCCAGAGCGAAGATTCGATCCCGTAGTGCTTTGCAAGAAACTCGAGTATTCGACGGCAGGCCAATTTGTAGGAAACCTTTAATAACGAAGGTATGAACGCGCGCCACGCCTCGCGATCCGCGATGTCCGTTGAGGGTGAAATGGTTGGCTGCTCCAACCGCACATTGAGCATCGACGATTCGAACGGATCACCACCAGAATGCTCACTTCCAGCCGGTTCGATCTTGTAATTCAATAGGGATGTTTCAAAGGGATCGGTGCCAGTAGTCGCAACCTCATTTGAAACCGGAGCCGGTTCCGCTAGGGGTTGTGTTTGTTCGGGCTTTGCATCGATACCTTCCAGAAGGGCTTTGTCGAGGTCGCCGATCCGCCGTTCCAGAACTTCGATCCTTGCCGGAGAACCTGAAATGATCACATTTTCGAAGAATGTGTCCGTCGAAAATTTTTTCCAGTCACCTTCGCTCGCTCGCTCGGCAGCCTGCCGATAAGTGCTGGAGTTGGAAAACGTCCTGCCAAAGATGGCCACCATGTCCCGGTTCCCTTTTTTTAACGCCAGGGCTTTGCAATCCAATCCCGCATGACATCGATATTCGATGATGCCGCCTGCTTCGGTTGAGCGTGACAACGCTCGCCCGCAGAATTCGGCACAATTCGGTCCAAATTCCGACGAAGGGTAAAGGTTGGCACAGATCGAATTATTGTTCGCCGCGGCCCGCTCATTACCGTTTTTATCCAAAACGACAATAGCCACGCCGCTTTCATCTGCGAGGTTTGCCAACAGGCCCTCTCCTTTTGTTCGTTCCGTTTCCATTAACCACGACACAGGTCGCTACCGCTCTTGCGAAGTAACCGGCGAAAAGTTGTTTGATGCAATTTCGACATTGCTTGAAATGTCCAATGGGTACGTTATTTCAACTATTATTTTCCGAATTTTCGCAGACTTCGGCGCATTGCTTCAATGCAACCTCGTACGAAACCCGCACAAACCTCCCAAGCGATCATCCCCTAAAACCCATATTAACGGTTGGCACGCTAATTGAAGTAAATGCAAAGCGAGCAGTCTTTACGGCAGCCAATAATCGAAAGTTTTGGAGGCATTTGAAATGATCAGAGAACACGAAACACCATCCTCGTATGTCGATAGGCCCGATTTCGACCCGAATGACCGGGAGCGGAATGACGAGGTAATATCGATGCTAAACGAGCTTATTGAAACCTGCGAAGACGGCCTGGAAGGTTTCAAACAGGCAGCGGAAGGGGTCAAAAGTGATGATCTCAAACGAACGTTCATGAAATACTCGCAAGAACGTGCCAATTACGTCGCCGATCTACAGAATTTGGTCCGAACTTTAGGCGGCGATCCTGAAGACTCCGGGAGCACGACAGGCGCTATCCACCGGGGGTGGATAAATATCAAATCGGCTGTGACTGGCCAGGACGATTCCGCGATATTAAATGAATGCGAACGCGGCGAAGACTCGGCAAAATCTGTATATCAGAACGCCCAGAAACAGGATATGCCTGACTACGTCCGCGCAACAGTCGAGGGACAGTATGCCGGAGTGCTGGCGGCGCACGACAATATCAGGATGCTTCGGGATGCAGCAAAGAATGAGAGCGCTTCTGCAGCCCGTTCAGTAAAATGACGACAGGCCACATTTGGAAACCTTGAGGGCAGAAGTTTTGCCCTCTTTTTTAATTTCCAATCGCACCTAATCCCGCTGAGGCATTCGCCTCGATATCGGGATGCTCTGCATTTATTCGAATACAGGCGGCCGTATGCTCAGTTTTGATTTGAACAAGCTGCGGAACTATTGAGCGGCATTCTTCAATCGCATAAGGGCAGCGTGTATGGAACGGACATCCGGATGGCGGATTTATCGGCGAAGGAACGTCGCCTTTCAAAATAATGCGTTCACGTCGTGCTTCGATAACCGGATCAGGAACAGGAACTGCGGAAATAAGCGCCCGGGTATAAGGCATCAGGGGATCTGAATAAATATCCTTGCCCGGAGCAAGTTCAACGATCTTCCCCAGATACATCACAGCGACCCGATCAGAAAGGTGTCGAACGGCACGAAGGTCGTGAGAAATGAAAAGGTAAGTCAGACCCTTTTCTGCCTGAAGCCGTTCCATCAGGTTCATGATCTGTGCCTGAATGGAAACATCGAGCGCCGAGATCGGCTCGTCGGCGACAATGAATTCCGGGTCGACTGCAAGCGCTCGAGCTATACCGATACGCTGACGCTGGCCACCGGAAAACTCGTGCGGATATCGCTTGATAAACCGGCGATTAAGCCCGACGGTTTCCATCAGGTCGCCGACCATCTGTTCGACAGAATTACCATTTGCCAAACTGAAAGTGCGAATCGGCTCGCCAACGATCTGGCCGACATTCATGCGTGGATTGAGACTGGCATAAGGGTCCTGAAATATCATTTGGAGGTGCTTTCGCTGCTCTCGCATCGCAGAATTAGGCAAATGCGCAAGGTCCTTGCCATTAAAGAGAACTCTTCCGCCGGTCGGCTCGGTCAGCCTTAGAACGGCTTTTCCAAGCGTAGATTTTCCACAGCCGGATTCACCTACGAGGCCCAGAGTTTCGCCCTTTTTTATCTCAAGTGATACCCCGTCGACCGCCTTAACAGTCTGCGACCGGCCAAAGAGCCCGCCGCCGATGTTGTAATGCACCTGCAGATCTTCGAGAGTGATCAATTTGTCGCCGTTAGGTTCTGACATTTAGTTGATCGGTGCTTCGATCGTCACCGGCGATACCGTGTCGTAATTGACAGTCATATTCTTTAATGCTCCATTCGAATATTCCACGAATATTCTCATCGGAAGTCCGGAACTTTTGCCGATCCATATCTTCGATGTGAACGGAAAATTACCCACGATAGTCTGGTTCTTATATGAATAAACAAGCGCCGGCTGTGCGTCTAGAGTGTCATCACCATCGAATTTAACATCGGTAAGCGTTTTCAACCCTTCCTCGGTAAAAGAATCCCGAAGGTTCGGGATCGATTTCGCATCCCCGGGCATCTTGTTCCATTTGCCGCCAGTTTTCATATACGATTGGCTGCCGATCATGATGAGTTCCATCCCTGCGCCCGTACCTCCTAAATACGTTATGTGATAGCGATCCGGTGCGACATAATCGACCTCAGACTTGATCTCGGTTTGTCCGATACCTTCCATCTTCGCTGAAAACGATTTGAGATCGATAAACTTTCGTGACGCGGCAATGATATCTTCACGCGGATCGCCGCTGGCAACACCCGACCCGCTGCCCCCGCCAACTCCTTTTATCGATTCAAGCAGCTTACAACTAATAGTTGCGGTCGCAAGCACCAGCATTACGATGGCAAGTTTTTTCATTTCAGCTCCCCCGAGACTGCCGAATTCGATTCAGCGTAAACCTCATCTGCAAAATGGCAAAGCGAATGATGGTCCTCATTTATCTGCACGAATGGTGGAAATTCGGTCCTGCAAATGTCTTCGACCCGATAACATCGTTCCTGAAACGGACAGCCGGGCGGCAAATGCGCGACATCGGGCGGGAGTCCCGGAATCTGAAAAAGCTCCTTTCCCTGTTCATGTGCCGGATCAGGAACGCTTTTTAACAGACCTTTTGTATAAGGATTTGCCGGCCGCGCAAAAATCTCTTTAGTGGGAGCCTGCTCAAAAACCTTGCCGGCATACATTACGATGATCTTATCCGTCATTCCGGCAACAACGCCGAGATCATGGGTGAT